>PGXT01000190.1:0-4305 GCA_002839285.1 Spirochaetae bacterium HGW-Spirochaetae-5
GAATTTTTCATTGAAGGACATTATGCAAGAGATTACGGCAGCGCATCCGGTGACAAAAACATTGTTCACACTACAACATTTGCTTCAAGGCTATTCGGATACAGAAGGCCTTTTATACAGGGATTATGCACGGCAAATCTCATTCTTTCTAAACTCAGCATGGACGGTGTCAGGCTGAGTTATTTCAGCATAGTGTTCTGCAGACCTGTTTATCTGAGAAGCACTGTGTTTCTTAATTACACCGGGAATGAATACAGGCTTATGGACAGAAAAGGTAAAGTCTTATGTTTTGGTGATATTAAAAAACAATAATCACCTGTCAATATTGTACCAGAGAGATCTGTTTTTATATGGCGTTTCAGCCGGAAGAAAAGGATTTTTCAGCCTGAAGATTTTTCTGTTTTTAAGATCAGCAGCAGCAAGATATGCTTTAAAATATTTATTAAACAGGTGTTCAAAACTTCCGTCATTTATTGCATATCTCAACCCTGTCTCTATCCGTTTTGCAGTCTCTGTATTATTTTTATTTAAAAAGAAATACACCGGAAACGGATAATAAAGAGCCAGAGTGTTATCAATCATCAGATCGGGAAGCTTATCATTCCTGTCTTCAATCTCCTTCCCTGCTTCATTTACACCACGGGGAAAATAATCAAATCTTCCCGCTGCGAGCATATAAAACAATCCTTCGTATTTTCCACCTTTTTCTACGGGGATTCCATTATGTTTAAGAATAGGAACGTCCGCCCAATCGTGACCGGCACCTGCTTTAAGTTTTTTTAAATCTGAAAAAGTCTTAATTTTTCTGAACTTATTTTTCTGATTCTTATTAATAATAAAAATCCTGTACCCTAGAATACCTTTCATAATAGGTATTCTCACTGGAAGAAATTTTTTCTCCCGCTCAAGATTAGAAGGAAGTGCAATGACATCTACAACTCCATTGTTTTCCAGTTCAGTAAGCGCACGGCTCTGGGACATCTCTGCCGCAGTATAAACAATTTCAAATTCACCATAGGCGGATTTTGTTTTATCCATTGCAAGCTTCAGCAGTTCAATCCTATAAATGTGCCGCACATCTTTCAAAGATTCCGGCTGAGGATACCTTATTATAAGTTTTTCAGCATTGAGTTCTGCAAATGCCGCTAAACTTATAATGATAGTAAAAAAAAATTTCACCCGTATATTCATTATGTCCAGCTTAATAAGCTTTCTGTCTCAGGTAATTCCCCGGAGGTGAATATCTGCATACAAAATAATCATAACCGCCGCCGGAGGACTTTGCGCATCCGACTTCGGTTGTATTACTCCATATTATCTGAGTGTAATGACCCACATCAGCCCAGTTTCCGGAGCTGCTGACATTAGGGAAAACTCCGTGCTTATAGAATTTTTTTTCTCCTCCCCATGCGTCAACCATCTGTGTTATAGAATAATAACCGGAAGTCCCCATCCATAGATTCTCCCCTTCACCTGTTCCGGAGCTGTGATACATTCGTCTCTGAGCAGCAAGACGATCGGCCCAGACCTTTGCATTCTTCGCAAGTTTATCGGACCATTTCAATGGCGGTATATTCAATTCGGTTCTGAATTTATTATGAGCATTAAGTATCTCTGTAACAAAAGGATCATCCTTAACGGCGAGAGCTTTCTCTTCATCGCTGAAAACATTTATGCTCATTACAGCCGATATGAGAAAAACAGAGAGCAGTATTTTTTTCATGATATTAACCTTTTCCTGATCGGGATTATTTAAAAATAACCCCGATCAGGAAATATTTCAATCATTTTTTACAATAACAGAATTGTTTTAATATAACGACTCATAAACCAGCGGTATTTTACCTCCACCGCGCCGGCGGCGCGGTGGAGAATAATTTTACCCGGAAAAAAAATGAGCTATTGCATTATCATCAGTACATCTGCTCAAGTGTCCGGATCATTCGAAAAAGCATATCATTAACAGGAGTTGCAACTCCATATTTTTTCCCGAGTTCAATTACAGTTTTTGAAAAAATTTCCACCTCTGTTTTACGATGCGCTTCGATATCCTGAAGCATTGATGTCTTCCCGGAAGGGGAGAGAGTATTAATAATTGTCATATACCTTGATATGTCATCCCGGTTTATTGCAACGCCCGCTTTTTCAGCAATGGCTACAACCTCCAGTGATGCCGATTCAAGAAGCTCACGTGCTTCAGCGATATTCTGAAAAACACCGTAATCAGCTTTTAATATTGCAGAGACCTGATTTATACCAACATTCATCATAAACTTCCACCAGAGTTCACGGATTATATCTTCAGGGATATTATAAGGTATCCCCACCCGGTCAAAGAACTCCTGTACCGCTATCTCTTTATCTTTACCGGAAGTATCCTTCGCTCCGAATACAATCCTCCCTATGTTCCCGAAATTTATTTCGGTACCGGCTCTTACGGCATCTGTCCCCACAGCAAATGAGTGCAGAATTTTATCCATTCCGTATTTTGCAGCTATCATCTCCTCGCTGACTATCCCGTTAAGCAGTGCGAGTATAACTGTTTCATCTCCAACGAATTTTTCAATGTCTTTTATAGACTGATCTAACTGATGATGCTTTACAGCGATGATTATCAGATCTGCTTTATCTCCTCCATCCTCCGGAGTCACATATTTAAATGGATAGAGCTTATTATTTATTCTTACCCCACTTCTGCTGTATCTTGCGGCCCGCTCACCATCCGCAATTACAGAGAGGCAATCGGGATCAGTATCGAATATTCTGCTTCCGTAGGCACCTCCGACAGCACCAAGACCTGATATATAAACTTTATTAATTTTTTTCATAAACTGCTCCTGTAAAGATAAATGGAGTTCAGTTTAGAAATGGAGAAGAAAGAAGTAAAGGAATTAATGCGTGATTTTACACAGTTGTAATCCCCCATTTCAGGCGCAGCGCGAGCGCTGTGCCCCCAAAAATAAACCGCTACCGCTGTGTTAAGGGAATCTTTAGAATCCGGAAAGGAGGACCCTCCCCTAACCCCTCCCGTAAAGGGAGGGGAATGGAAAAAAGAAATAAATATGATAATCAAATATTTTCGATCAGAACTGCGGCACCCATACCTCCGCCTACGCAGAGTGATGCAATACCGAATTTTTTACTTCTCTTTTTAAGTTCATACATAAGGGAAATGATAAGCCGTGCACCGGTACATCCCACGGGATGACCAAGGGCTATACCCGATCCGTTGACGTTGACTTTTGATCTGTCAAGACCGAGCCCCTTCTCACAGGCTATATATTGCGCGGCAAAAGCTTCATTTATTTCAAACAGGTCAATGTCACTGAGTTTAAGTCCGGTTTTCGCAAGAAGTTTGTTTATAGCAGGAACAGGCCCGTACCCCATAAGATGAGGCTCACATCCGGCAATGGCATTCCCTGCAATCTTTGCCATTGGTTTTGCTCCAATCTCCTTTGCTTTATCCATTGATGTAATAACCATTGCAGCCGCTCCATCATTCAATCCCGATGCGCTCCCGGCTGTTACTGTTCCATTCTTATCAAAGGCAGGTTTAAGCTTCCCCAGAGATTCAAGTGTGGTATCCCTCTTTGGATGTTCATCAGTTGTAAACATTACAGGTTCCCCTTTTCTCTGAGGGATAGGCACCGGTACAATCTCATCATTAAATCTTCCGGAGTCTATTGCCGCAATTGCCTTACTATGACTTTCAAATGCCAGCTGGTCCTGCTCGGCACGTGTTATATTATATTTTTTAGCAAGATTTTCAGCAGTCTGTCCCATTATGTAACCCTCGCCAAGAAGTCCGCTGCCGGAATAGAGAAGTTCCCACATGGCATCGGTCATCTCTCCGTGCTGAAGGCGCTGCCCCCATCGTGCATTTTTAAGCACATATGGTGCATTACTCATAGACTCAGTCCCCCCGGCAAGTACAAAGTCCGAATCTCCGGCGATGATCTGCTGTGATGCAAAAATAGCAGACTGCATCCCCGAAGCGCACTGTCTCTGAATCGTTGTTGCCGGAACTTCAAAAGGTATACCCGCTTTAAGCATGGCAGTTCTAGCGGTGTTAGCCTCTTCACTGGTCTGGATGCAGTCTCCGAAAATTACATCATCCAGCATCTCTCCCTTTACACCAGCTCTCTTAAGAGCTTCAATCATAACAATCGCCCCGAGTTCATAGGCTCTGACATTTTTCAGAGACTGACCGAAACTGCCGATTGGTGTTCTGCATCCTGAAAGAATAACAACTTCTCTGTTTGACATATGGCATCTCCTCCCCTTCGGCGTAGAAGCACGCGCTAT
>PGXT01000190.1:4310-9198 GCA_002839285.1 Spirochaetae bacterium HGW-Spirochaetae-5
AACAAGATTCTCTTTCATTTCAGATCGTTTAAGCTCAAAACCCATTTTTATAAAATCGGAATAGAATACAACTTTAAGGGGATTTATATCCTTTGAGTATTTTTTAAGTACATTGACAATCATGGTTAGCCCAAGCCCGGCCCCTTCGGTATTCTCGTCATCATCATCAAAAAAACTATCGTTATCGAGACGGTCAGGCGCCAGTTTTTTTAATATCTGCTCTTTTTCTATCAGTGTAATATTCTGAGTATTGGTTACCCAGATTTCAATCGATTCCAGAGTTGACTGGAAAGTAATTGTGTAGAAACGGTCATCCTTCTTTGCAAGATCAAGAAGATTGCTGTTTCCGTTCTCTTCAATTTCATTTTTGAACAATTCAAGAAACTTTTTGTAATTTTCATCGGAACGGACACCCATCCCTTCAGCTATATATTTCTGGAATAGAATTTTATAATTAGCCTTGCTGGCATTGATAGCAAGCTCTTTAAAACAGAAAAAGAGTTCACCGGTGAATGGTTGAAGATTCTGTCTTGAGAGCAGCAGATCGATAATCTTTCTGATCAGTTCTCCTATATGGGGCTCCAGATCATAAAGTCTCAGGGTAATTCTCCACTCTAGATCCTGAATGCTCATCTTTTTACTTACTGCTGTTATATTCTTAATGATTTTATCAATTTCAGTATCTGTCCTGAGGTCTATCATATGAATTTTATTAAGAAAGTTTATTTCATGTTCATAAAAAGGATCACGGAAAAAAAGTTTAAGGTCGCGGTCGTACACCCATTTCTGGCGTTTAAGCAGAACACAAAACTCATCCTTGCCCCATATGACAAGATCACGATTATAAAAACGTTCCCCTTCATGGCGCAGGAGTATAGAAAAAAGACGGACAATATCATCTTCATCTTTAAACCGGTACATCAATATGTCTGCAGCAGTCTGTCTCGGGATTGGAGTGGTTGAACTGAAACCGGACTCAGTATAAAGATCAAAAGAACTATCAAAAAGCACTCCAAGGTAATTTACCTGCTGGGTGCTCAAAGAATTGATAATCATAGTTTTGAATAGTTTTCTAATCTGCCTGAGCATTAAAAATCTCCCCTGTATTCATGAACCGCTTCATTTAATACTTATTTTAATTTATCTATGTATCTAAAAATTGTCAAAAATTAGTCCGTAATAATCCTGAAGCTTTTCTGCTATAAAGAATATTAAAGTTAATATTCAGACTCTTCAGAAAATAATAGTAAACATTTGTTAAGCCTAACTGCGCAGCAGAATTATATATCTATACACAATTGCACATAGATATATAAGTATTTAAAAAAGAATGCAATTGTTTTTTTTATTCTGAATAAAGAATATCGGCAGCAATTTTTTTTTGAAGTCACAGTGCTTCGCGCTGCGCCTGAAACTGGGGATTACGGGGCCATTGCCCCCGTAATCCCCAGTTTCAGCATATACAAAGCATATGCAACCACATGAATAACCCGCTGCCAAAATCATAAAATACCCATGAATCGCGGCAGTTTACTGCTCTTCTTCAAAAAATAATGCTTTAATAGAAAACCTTGACAATCCTTATTGATAATACCATATTAAACATGGAAGCATTAAAATAATAAATAGACCTCACAGCACTCAGGAGAATAAACTATGGGACTTTTCACTCCTAATATCGACAAACTGAAAAATAACAACAGAATTGCGGAACCGGATATTTCTGATGAAATAAAAACCAGACTTAAAAACATGATGTACTACGATCCAGATCCATGGGTCAAGACCATAGCAACACTTAAATTTATGAAGCTGGGCGACCCTACAATATCGGAAAACCTGATTCAGATTATCAACGAAGGTTCTCTTACAAACAAGCTCGAGCTTCTAAGGCTTATTACAGACAACGGACCATCAACAGATGTAACAGTACTGCAGGTGGTAATGACCGGTCTGACGGATAAAAAAGTTCTGGTGAGACTTCAGGCAATATCCGCTGCCAACGCGACAAAGCATAAGCATTTAATTCCATATCTTGCGGAGATGCTACACGAAAAGCATTTCAAAGTAAGACTCCTTGCGGCTAAAGCTCTTTATAATATAGGCCGGGACGAAAGTGTTGATTACCTTATTGGACTTCTTGCAGACAAAAATAAAGATGTTCACGCCGCCGCGCGGACATATCTTGCATCTATAAATAACGATCACGCGTACAGAGCGCTCAACGATGATTCATTTATGCAGCTTGCCGACGGCATGAGCGATAAAGAACCCGTAAGAGAGAAAACAGCTCAACGGATAGGACAGGACCGCATCAGAGAGGGACTGGCACTTCTGCACAACGCATGCAGAGATAAATTCCGGGGTGTACGGATTGAAGCATTAAAATCGATAGCAATATTCAAACACCAGTCATCTATTGATGTTGTAGAAAAACTTCTCTACGACAAATTCCCGGAAGTGCGGATTGAAGCTCTCCATACCCTTGAAAGAATCGGCGGTCCGAAGGCTCTGGAGGCAATTGAGAATCTCCCGGCAGACAGGAAAAAAATCGTAAGAGAAGAGATAGAACGAACTCTTGCAAGAATGAAGAAATCGGATTAAACCGGTTATATATAATACTTAACGGAAAAGACTTGTAAATGAATATTGACATCCGCACATTATCAATAGTACTGAGCATTACAGCTGCCCTGCAGACATCTGTAATTTTTATGCAGTACCTGACAAACAAAACATACAAAGGGATAGGCTGGTGGCTTGCCGGATATTTTTTCATGGCAATTTCCTCTGCATTCATCCCTCTTCGTGAAATAGCTGTGCTTGAAAAACCGTCAATAATGATAACAAATATTTTCCAGATAGCAGGTGCGGCCGCTCTCTATACCGGAATTAATGCCTTTTTTAATAAAAAAATAAAATGTCTGTTACCGGTTCTCTTCTCGATAGCATATATCACAATTGCCTCATACTATACTTTTGCAGATAACAACCTTACGGCCAGAATCATTAATAATTCCATAGCTCTGGCTGCTGTTTCTTTTCTGATTTCACATACACTGATTGTCGATAAAGACCGTTCTATCTCGATTTCCGCACTATTCCTTTCTTCGGTATTTTTAATTCAGGGAATTATGTTCGTAACCAGGGCTGCGGTATCAATTATTCTGCCCGAATCGGATAATTTCTTTGCACCCACTTTTATTCAGGTTTCTGTTTTCATTGTTTCACTCATCAACATAAACCTCTGGATGACCGGTTTTATAATAATGATAAACCAGCGGCTCAATTCCGAAAACATTGAAAGCCAGGAGCACTTTGAACTGATCTTCAACACAAGTCCAGATGCAGCTATTATCAGCCGACTTGATGATGGTTTAATAATCAGTGTTAATGACGGTTTTCTATCACTCTCAGGCCTTGACAGAGATGATGTTGTGGGGAAAAAAGCTTCGGAAATATCCATCTGGACTAATCCTTCCGACATTACTAAAATTACAGACGGACTCCGCACAAAAGGGATAACAGAAAACACCGAGGTTGATTTTAAAGATACCGGAGGGGACATACTTTCCGGTCTTGTCTCGGCAAAAATTATAACACTACATGGAATTCCTCATGTAATAAGCGTTGCCCGGGATATAACCCTGAGAAAAAAAATTGAAGACAAACTGATCAGGGCTATAGATGAAGCCCTGAGACAGAAAGAGAATGCCGAAAAAGCAAATAGAGAAAAAGAGCTTCTGCTGCGGGAGGTACATCACCGTATAAAGAACAACATGAACACGATTGTAGGACTGCTTTCAATTCAGACCGATACAGTGAAAGAACCTTCAGCAATCGCCGCTCTTGAAGATACCATGAGCCGGATAAGAAGCATGATGATGCTCTATGACAAGTTATATCAATCAAAAGGCTTCATTGAAATTTCAATCAGGGAATACCTCTCCCCTTTAGTCGACGAGATAGCAGGCATTTTCCCGAACAGAAGATCCACGATAATTAACAAAAGTATTGAGGACTTCCCGGTAAATGCCGAAACTCTCTTTTCGCTTGGAATAATAGTTAACGAGCTTATAACAAATATGATGAAATATGCTTTTAGCGGAAGAGACAGCGGCATCATTGAATTAACCGCATCGTCATCCGGTACTCGGGCTTCTGTTATCATAAAAGATAACGGCATAGGTTTGCCTGACTCAATAGACATTTACAATTCAAAGGGTTTTGGTCTTCAGCTGGTTGGAATGCTCGTTCAGCAGATAAAGGGTTCAATAAATATTGAAAGGAATAACGGCACAAAGTTTACAATAGAATTCGACATATAAAATAATACGCGGAGTTTAACCCGGACCTCAAGGATAAAACTCTCTCACCTCATTAAAAGTTGAAACAACAATGTATTTTTTTACTTTAATATTTATCAGAGCGCTGGTTTCTGTTAGAAATTTTTCCCCAAGCATCGGATGACAGTCCATATACTCTTTACCGGGTCCCTCTTCAAATATATCTTCAACCTCTGAAGCATCCCCAACTGCGGTAACAACAATTATATTTCTGAAGTCATAAAGTTTTTCCGTTCTGTTATCAATCAGAAGGCTCACTTCACGGGACTTTTTAATATTCCTGAACTTTGTTGTATTTTTATCAGTAGCAAAGACTATTTCGCGCAAGCCCGGTAAAACTGTAAATGCCACCAAACTCTGATAGGGACCATCATCCCCCGATGTTGCAAGAACCCCTGTTTTCTGTTTTTCAAAAACATCAGTTATACACTTGAGAACTTCATCATCAGATATATCTTTTTTCATTTTACCCTCTGAATTAATTTGCACTCTTTCGTTCAAAATACTCAATTTGTGTGAGTAAGTCAACTGCAGAATATTCA
>PGXT01000190.1:9281-15878 GCA_002839285.1 Spirochaetae bacterium HGW-Spirochaetae-5
CTCAATATAAAATTTACCCTCTTAAAAAAGATTAACCATTGATTTTTTATTATTATCTGGTTATATTTATAATTAAATATACGACTTTTAAAAATTTGTAAAATGGAGAATAATATGAATGCATATATAAATTCCGAAACCCTTTCTTATGCGGGGATAGCCCTGATCATTATTATCTTTTTCAGCGGTATACGGATTATCCGCCCCACTCACCGGGGACTGATTGAGCGTCTGGGAAAATACGTCCGTTTTGCTAATCCCGGATTCCACTGGATTATCCCTATAATAGAAAAAATGTATAGAATAAATGTTACGGAACAGATGGTTGACGCCGAACCTCAGGAGATAATTACGAACGATAATCTTAACGCAAGAGTTGACGCACAGGTTTATTTCCGTGTAAAACCTGACGAAGAGAATGTCAAAAACTCACTGTACAATGTCAACAATTACCAATGGCAGATCGTTAATCTCTCGCGTACAACTTTAAGGAATATCATCGGTACTTTAACACTTAAATCGGCAAACAGTGAAAGGAGCAAGATCAACTTTGAACTTCTTAAAACTCTCTCTACAGAGACTGCATCATGGGGACTTGAGGTTGTGCGTACGGAATTAAAAGAGATCGATCCCCCGAAAGATGTTCAGGAGACAATGAATAAAGTTGTAAAAGCTGAAAATGAAAAAATAGCCGCAGTCGATTACGCAACAGCAGCAGAGACCGCCCGAAGGTATAAAGCAGGCAAGGATACTTGAAGCTGACGGAGAGGCCCAGGCTATAAAACTAGTTAATGAAGCCGCCAATCAGTATTTTGTAGGGAATGCGCAACTACTTAAACGGATTCAGATGGTAGAGGAATCTCTTAAAACCAATACAAAGATTGTGGTTCCGGCAGGAACAGATCTTGTAAATGTCATGGGGGAGATGGCAGGCATAATCCCGCTGAAAAAGGGTTAAAACTTAAACTATATTGACATACTGTATTAAACGTGTTAAAGTGGGCCTCTTTAACACGGCTTTATAAAATTTAATTAATTTAAACGCCCCTCAGGGATTAAATTAGCAGGATTTAATAACGGGATGAACAGAATTATTGACCGGCTTCTTTATAAATATGAATCTTCAAGTTATATAATTAAAAACAGAGCCCGTTTTATACTCTATTTAATTCTTACACTCCTTGTAATATCACTCATACACTCATCTATACAGTCCGGGCTATAATTCCCGGATTCAGCCTGGTGTTGTGGGGCCGGAGATTGCAGCGTTTATACTCTTTTTTATTATTCTTATAATACTGGTAAAGGGGCATTTTTCACTTGCCGGGAATCTTCTGCTAATCTGCTGCCAGTCTGCCATCTGGGGTGTAATGTTTCTGTCCGATACAGACTTATTAACCCGTACCGATACAATTATACTTATAGCTGCGACTCTCTCCATGATGCCAATAATCGTTGTTACTGCAAAAATTTTATTCGCTGTATATTCCATGATTAACATTGCTGTTCTATTTCTATTCGCATTTTATTTTCAAAGCAGCATGAATATTTCAGAAGTATCTATAAGAGATTTCCTTTCAGATTCCACAGTAGCTTTTATCTTCATCGGAATTATTTCATATACAGCCTATTCCATAAATTCAAAAGCTCTTGAGCGGGCAGAGAATGAAATTGCGGAAAGAAAAAAAGCTGAAAAGCAGAGGAACAGACTGCAGATGCAGCTTCTGCAGTCGCAGAAGCTTGAATCCGTGGGGCTTCTTGCCGGCGGTGTTGCACATGATTTCAATAACATGCTGGCCGCAGTACAGGGGTTTGCGGAACTTGCTGCAGATGAACCTGACCTGAAAAACACCGTGAAAAGCGAAATTGATGAGATAATAAAAGCATCAAAAAAAGCCAGGGATCTTACCCGGCAGCTGCTTGCCTTTGCAAGAATCCAGCCGCTGGACATGAAAGTAATTAATCTTAATCAGATCATCAGCGATTTCACAGGAATGCTTTCCAGAACTATCCGCGGGAACATAACAATACAGAATAATCTTTGTGATAATCCCGGAGTGATCGAAGGGGACCCGATACAAATTGAACAGGTGATTCTAAATCTTGTGCTTAATGCACAGGACTCCATGCCGCGGGGCGGCACCATCACTATTGAAACTTCAAGGACAGTAGTAGAAGAGGATTTTGTAAAAAAATATGAAAACATCTCTGCCGGTGAGTATATTATTCTTTCAGTAAGCGACAGCGGTTCCGGGATTGAACCTGGAATTATCGATAAAATTTTCGACCCGTTTTTCACCACAAAAGAGTTCGGCAAAGGGACAGGCCTGGGTCTTTCAACGGCATACGGAATAGTTAAGCAGCACTGTGGAATGATTCATGTCTACAGTGAAAAAAATAAAGGTACTATCTTCAGAATCTATCTCCCTTTAAAAAACAGAATGCCGGAAGATAACACTCCCCTTCCAATAATACCGGATATACCAAATGGGACTGAAACAATTCTTGCGGTTGAAGATAATCCGGAAGTTAGTACCCTTCTCAAAACTATTCTAAACCGGAACGGTTATACCTCATTCATTGCCGGAGATGCGGAGACCGCCCTGTCCATCTCTGCATCTTATGAGGGGGTAATTAACCTTCTGATTACCGATGTAATAATACCTGACATGAACGGGATGCAGTTATACAAAAAGATAAGTGAAACCAGACCTGAAATAAAATCGATCTTTATATCGGGTTATACATCCAATGTAATAGCCCATAACGGAAGACTTGATGAAGGGATAAATTTTATTCAAAAACCATTTTCAATTTCCGATTTTTCAAAAAAAGTAAGAGATGTACTTGATTCATGACAGCAGACGGATAAAATATATAAACAAAACAGTGATTATCCCCGCCGCCTTCGGGGTGGCTGTTTATTTTTATGGGCACAGCGCTTCGCGCTGCGCCTGAATTGGGGGATTACGGGGGCAGCGCCCCCGTAATCCCCCAATTCAGGCGTATGCGGAGCATACGCACCCCCGAAAATAATTTCCTCCCCGCCTTCGGCGGCGGGGATAATAGATCGTTTTTACTTTATAAAAGTTAAGGAATAAATACTGTAAACGAAAGAATTAAGGAGAAGTTTTTATGACAATAATTGATAAAATATTTTCAAAGGAAGACCACACCTGCCCATGGTGGCTTTGTTTCACATTCGACAACCCGATAAGAGGATTACTCCAGAACCCCTACAAAATTTTAAGTAATTATGTGAAACCCGGTGACGCCATTCTCACTGGATATACAGGAGGGGATGCTCAAACGGCTTGATAAGAAAGTCAAAACTGAAAAAATTCAGAATATTAAAATCAAACTTTATGACGGGATCAGATTTGACCTTGAGGAAAAATTTGATTTCATTCTGCTTTTCTGGATGTATCATGAAGTGCGTAATAAACCCTTTTTTATTGAAGAGCTTAAATCGGCCTTAAAGCCTGAAGGGAAAATGCTCATTGCTGAACCGGGAATTCATGTGAGCGGAAAAAAATTCAGCGAATCAATAAAGCTGCTAACTGATGCAGGATTCAAAATTGTAGAAGAACCCCGGGTTTCATTAAGCCGGGCAGTTGTTATGCAGAAAAAATCCTGAATAAACCTGTATTTTTACTAAACATAAGTTATAGTGAAAAAAAATATACACCCCCGCTGCTGGAGGCGACTGAGACAATAGAACCTTTTTTTAACAAAAGTTAATGAATAAATACTGGTAAAACACAGTTTTAATCGTTATACTTGATATAATTTAAATAGTCCGGGAGTTATGACGATGAATGTTCTCCTTACCGGTTCAACAGGCTACATCGGCAGAAGACTTAAATATAGCCTGCTTAATTCAGATAAAAAAATAAATCTACGGCTTCTCGTTACCGATATAAGGCAGGTCGATGAGGATACAGCTGCAAAGGTTGAGATTATAGAGGGGAACACATTCAATCCCGATGCTCTGAAAGAATCCCTGCGCGGAATAGATACTGCTTATTATCTAATACACTCCATGCGGTCAAAAGATGGGGACTTTGCAGATCTTGATAGAGTTAGCGCTCAGAATTTTATTGAAGAGTGCGTTAGAGCCGGAGTCAAACGTGTAATATACCTGGGCGGACTCGGCAAAAAAAATTCCATCAGCAGACACCTTGCAAGCAGACAGGAGACCGGTGAAATCCTGTCATCATACCCTGATAAAGTTGAGACTATATGGTTCCGTGCCGCTATTATCATCGGCGCCGGAGGTGCCAGTTACGAAATTGTTAAAAATCTTGTACAAAAACTTCCGGTTATGCTGGCCCCCTCATGGGTAAGGACGAACACACAGCCCGCGGCAGTTGATGACGTAATTCAATACTTAACTCTGGCTCTTAAAACTGAATTCAGCGGCAGCACCATCATCGACATCGGGGGGGAGAGACTCACATTCCTTGATATGCTGAAAAAAGCTGCAGAGTTCTATTCTCTGAAGAGATTCATAATTCCCATCCCCTTCTTCTCTCCGAAAATTTCATCCTACTGGCTTATACTTCTCACTCCGGTACCGTTTAGACTGGCTTCGGCACTTGTTGCGGGACTGAAAGTTGAATCTGTTGTTACCAATCAGAATGCAAAGAAATACTTCCCGGGAATTAAACAGCTTTCATATACTGAGTCATTGAAACGCGCCTCCGCTGAAGAGGAGGATGAGATCATCAGCCACTGGAGCGACGGAAGCAGCGCATGGTTTCATTCGGGAAAAAAGACAGAGGAATCGGGGAACGCAACTCACACCGCATCATACAAAAAAGATATTTCGGATTTAAGCCGTATGAAAGTCTGGGAATCGGTTATATCAATCGGCGGAGACAGAGGCTGGCTGAGCATGAACTACCTCTGGCAGGTCCGCGGTATAATAGACAAATTCTCCGGCGGACCGGGTATAAACCGCGGGAGACGGAATAGTGAAGATCTCCGGATTGGCGACTCAATCGATTTCTGGACCGTCATCGATCTGATTTATGAAAAGAGACTTCTTCTGGCAGCCCAGATGAATCTTCCCGGGAAAGCATGGCTTGAATTTATTTTAAACGAAACAGATCTGATTATAAGCGCGCATTTTATCCCCCGTGGATTATACGGCCGTTTCTACTGGTATATTCTATTTCCGTTTCATATTATAATTTTCAAAGGTATGCTGCGCAGAATTATTAAAGACAGCTTAATAAACGAAGGTTGACATATGGAAATACTTAAAACTTCAAAGGATGACCTGCAGACAATGCGGCTTATGTGGGATGAAGCTCTGCATTTTCAAAAAGAGGGAGGGAATCCTGTATGGCCCGGATTCCCGGAAGAACTGATTGTAAAGGAGATCGAATCAGATTTGAACTTCAAACTTACAGCCGGGGGTAAAATTCTATGCTACTTCTCAATTGCTTTCAGTGATCCAATAATATGGGGAGAGAAAGAAAAGGGTGATGCTCTCTATCTCCATCGGGGAGTAACGGCTCCGGAGTTCCGCGGGCTGGGTCTTACCCGTTTTATTTTTGAATGGGCCCGGGTCAAGGCAAAACTGATTAACAGAAAGTATATCAGAATTGACACATGGGGGAGCAATAAGGAGCTGATAAATTATTATGTAAGAGCAGGCTTCAGACATATAGGTTATAAAGAGTTAGGTGAAGAACCTGAACTCCCCGCTCACTACAACAATCTAAGGCTTGCGATATTTGAAACTGATGTGGAGTGAATTATGGAAGAATGCAAAATTAAAAAGATACTGACAGGCCACTATGTCATGGAGGGAGCCGGTGTAAAACTGAAAAGAATTTTCGGATTCGGCGCCGCCGAACTGACAGATCCCTTTCTGCTTTTTGATCATTTCGGCTCTGATAATCCCGATGATTATATCAGGGGTTTCCCATGGCATCCCCATCGCGGAATTGAAACGATGACATTTATGATCAGCGGTGACGTTGAACACGGTGACTCTCTGGGGAATAAAGGAGTAATCGGAGCAGGTGATGCACAGTGGATGACAGCGGGCAGCGGAATTATTCATCAGGAGATGCCTCAGAAAACCGCGGGATATCTTAAAGGCTTTCAGCTATGGGTTAATCTCCCTGCAAGAGACAAGATGTGCACCCCGAAGTACAGAGATATAACATCAGATAAAATTCCATCACTTAGCTCTGACGGCATAATAGTTCAGGTATTATCCGGCGAGTTCAACGGAATTAAAGGAGCAGCTCAGGATATTTCCGGTAATCCCTTATATATAGATGTATCTCTCGAAGCAGAGAAGGAGTTTACAATTGAGATTGATATTGAATACAAAAAATTTCTGTACCTTTATGAAGGTAATATACTCTACGGATCAGACTCTCAGAATATAAAAAAAGAATCGATGCTGATATTTGAACCCGGTGACAGACTCCTCTTAAAAGCAGCTGAAAAATCGCGTTTTATAATATTTGCAGGCAAACCTCTAAACGAGCCGGTTGCATGGCGGGGCCCCATTGTAATGAATACTGACGAAGAACTTGATACAGCATTCAGTCAGTTGAGAGACGGAACCTTTAT
>PGXT01000191.1 GCA_002839285.1 Spirochaetae bacterium HGW-Spirochaetae-5
TGTGACTTTAAATTATGATAGACGTAATACCCTCAATTAATCAATTATATCAGATCGTGTATGTGTTTTATAGAAAAAGCATATAGGCCGTTTTGATAATGATTAATGAGGTGTATAAATGGAAGTTGTTTTTACCCGCAGATATAAGATAAATCTTTTCTTTTCGCTTGCAGTTTCACTTACTGCCGCGACATTCGCGTCATACGCATCACCCTATCTGCTTAAAGATGTCTTTTCATCTGTTGAAAATTATCAGGGGGGGATTGCCGCTGTAGTCTTTATAGTATTTCATCTTTCATTAACCTCGAAATATAGAAAGAGAAAAAAAATTGCATCAGCCCCGCTTCCCGAGGAGTGGAGATCAATACTTTCAGATCTTGTGCTTTTTTACAGAATGCTCAGTGCGGATGATAAATATATTTTTGAAAAAAAAGTTCAGATATTTCTCGGTGAAAAAAGAATCACCGGTATTGGAACAGATATTGATACCACTGTAAAACTCCTTGTTGCATCGGCGGCAATTATTCCCGTATTTAAAATAGAAGACTGGGAGTATGATACTCTTGGCGAGATTCTTGTTTACCCCGACAGATTTAATCATGATTACAGCTTCAGTTCGGATTCAGATGACCGTGATGTTCTTGGAATGGTTGTGCAGCACAGTTCTTCTCTGATAATATCTAAAAAAGAACTCTTCAAAGGGTTCAAATGCATGGACGGGGGGAATACGGCAATACATGAGTTTATTCACAAGATCGATGAAGAGGATGGCGAGATTGATGGTCTCCCTGTACTTATGCTGAATAAGCATGAGCTTGCTGAATGGAAGAGAATAAGAGCTGCGGAGATTGAAAAGCTGGAGTCGGGCCGGTCGGATCTTGATTCTTACGCGCTTAGCGGGGAGGCGGAATTTCTTGCGGTTGCGGGTGAGTATTTTTTTGATCATCCGGAAAAGATGAAAGAGAAAAATCCGGAACTCTATAATATTTTAAAAACTATATTTAAACAGGACACTGCATCAATAATTAAATCGGAAGCGAGGAGATTGTTCAGACTGAAGAGGAAATAGTATTGTAATCATTGATTAAATAATGATATATGAAGCCGCTGACTTTCTGAACTCACCCCCGACCCCTCTCTTTAGAAAGAAAGAGAGGGGAGTTTAAGAAAGTAAATTTATTATGTTCTTCATGGAAATACTTTGTTTTACTAAGCCCCAATTATGAAGCATACACTCCCCTGGAAATAATTCGTTACCTGAATTGCTGTAGAAATATAGTAAAATTAGTTCTTGACAAAAAGTAATCAATTTTATAGTTTGATATATATCGAAGTGTTGTAAAGGGGAATATGAAGAAAAACGTTAAGAAACCGGTTGATGTTAAAAGGGCTGCAAAAATTTTTAAAGCTCTTTCAAATGAGAACAGGCTGGAACTGTTTCTTGAGATATTGAAAATTAATGAGACCTGTTTTGAAACAGAATGTACTGAATGCTTTATTACGGATATTATGGATACTCTCAGCATCGGCGCTCCCACGGTTTCGCATCATATGAAGGAGCTGACAAACGCCGGGCTTGTAATAACTGAACGTAAAGGAAAATTTCTTACAGCAAAAATTAATGATGAACTGATCAAAGAGTTGTCAGAGATTTTTTCTTCAGATAAAAACTGATATTTTTTTAACTTAATAATTCGATAGTTGCCGAATTTTACAAATATAAAACAAAGGAGAACTAAAATGGCAGAGAAAAAGATAGAAGAAACTATAATGAAAAGATATTCATGCAGGTCGTATACGGATACTCCTCTTTCAGAGAGAGACAGATCTGACATAAGTGAATTAATTTCACAGAAATTCACCGGTCCCTTCGGAAGCAGCACGCGCTTTACACTTTTTGCAGCTGAACCAACGGACAGCACTGCACTTAAGGGTCTGGGGACATACGGATTTATCAAAAATCCTGCAGCTTTCATTGCCGGTATAGTAAATGAATCAGAGATGGTTCCTGAAGACTTCGGGTACTCCATGGAGTCAATAATCCTCCATGTGACAGAGATGGGCCTCGGGTCATGCTGGCTGGGCGGAAGTTTCAAAAGAAGCAGTTTCGGAAAAAAAGCAGGGATACTCGATACTGAAACAATTCCTGCTGTTGCTTCCATCGGCTATAAAGCGGATAAAAGAACCCTTACTGATGGTATAATCAGAACCAGTGCCGGTTCTGCTAAAAGAAAAAATTCCAATGAAATCTTTTTTACTGATACGATGAATGAGCTTAATATTGATTTCAATGTGGGATATGGAAAAGTTCTGGAAATGGTACGGCTGGCGCCATCGGCATCAAATAAGCAGCCATGGAGAATCGTAAAAGAGGAAGGTAAAAATATATTTCATTTTTATCTTGAAAGAACAACAAGTTATACAATGATGATAAAACTTCTGAAATACGCCGATCTGCAGAGAATAGATATGGGGATAGCAATGTATCACTTTGAAACAGCTGCTGCTGAATCGGGGCTTAAAGGAAAATGGATAATTGATCAGCCCTTAGATATTAAAACTCCCAAAGGCTGGGATTTCACCATAACATGGGATGGAGAGTGCTAGATGAAAATTACAAGAAGATCATTCACGCTTGCGGCATTAGCCGCAACTGCAGGATTATATTTCTCGGGAATACTCAACGGCAAAGTACTTAAAACTGAAAATAAAATGAAGAGCAATAAAGTGAAAAGAGGACTTGTTGTATGGTATAGCCAGACGGGCAACACCGCCAGAATCGGCAGACTCATCGCGGCGACATGGATGAAAGCGGGTATTAAAGTAGACTCCGGTGATTACAGGGAACTGGAAAATATTAATCCCGCTGAATATGATGTAATCGCTGCCGGAAGCCCCGTGTACTATTATGAGGTTCCTGAAAATTTCAGAGGATGGATAAACGGATTATCACGGATTGATGGAACACCTGTAGCCTCCTTTGTCACATTCGGAGGGAAGGGGGGGAATCAGCACAATACTGCATACAGCATACTTGAAATGCTGTCGGATAAAGGCGGGGTTCCCGCTGGTATGGGTCTATTCGGCGCAATGTCAACATTCGCTCCAACATGGTCGGCCGGAAATGGTGATCGTGTTCTTAAATTTAAAGATCAGCCCGATGAAAAAATTTATTCCAGAGTGCGTGAATATGCGGCGGAGATACTGCAGCGTGTTAATGAAGGCAAAACTTTTGAAGCTGACAGTGAATTCAGTTTCAGCGATTATATAAGCGGCGGAGTTTCAATCAGCGGCACCAAGCTTCTGATCACAGGGCATAGTGTTAATACAGATAAGTGCATCGGATGCGGTAAGTGTGTCGAGTCCTGTCCGGTAAATACCATATTCCCCGACAAGGGGACTGTTGATACAGATCGATGCATCGCCTGTCTAGGTTGTGTAAACAACTGTCCTGTCGATGCTGTAGAGATGAAGTTCATGGGAGTGAAGCAATCTGGTTTTGGAACATTTTTTATTATATAAAACAGATAATTTACAAAACAGACTGCCACGGCATTTCATGCCGTGGCAGTGACAATGTACTAATTCAATCGTAAAATGCTATAGTTAAGTGATTTAATAAAATGCAGAGGAGTGAACCCCCTCTGCATAAATTTATTTTCCGGGATGTCCGATTTTAAGCTGTTCCTTCATATCCTGAATAAGTATTTTCGATATTTTAGTAAGTTCTCTGTCAATGGTGTCCTCAGGTAAAAAGACGAAAAACCATCCTGTCAGGCAGCACCCTCGCAGGTAGTTTTTATTTGTATTATAACTATATCTTCCAGTACCTACAATTTTACCATGTGTTGTATCGATAAATCTCAGATTGATTGTTATTCTTATTCCGGGATTACCATCTCTGTCAGGAATCTGCTGGTACTGGCCAAGACTTCCGGTAATGAAATAATCGACATTTGTAAGTTTTCCCAGTTTACTGTAATCGTCTTCAGTCATTCCTGTTGCTTCAATGGATTGTTCTTTAATAATTTTCATGAGCTGAGTTCTTTCAACGATATCCCAGTTTGTTATTCTGATCAGTTCATTTGTTATTGCGTCTGATACATTTATTCCTGACTTATGAGCGTTTACGGCATCTTCAAAGGGGAGTACAGCAATCCGGACATTTTTATTGAATTTTACAGTATCTTTGAAATAGATATCTTTATCGAAAGATTTGCAGGATGTTGTAATTAAAAGAGTTAACAGAAATAGAGTTGAAAGGAATATTCGTTTCAAATGTAATCTCCTTAAGTTTAATCAGAAATATAATCATCATTCGCTTAAAAATGTCAAGCATTCTATTTTTATCGCAGACTTGCTACGGAGACTCCATCTCCACCTTCCCCCATCTCCCCCGGGCGGAAGTCTCTGACGTATATGCTCATCTTTAGTGCTTCACGAACAGCCTGTTTCATGGCTCCTGTTCCATGTCCGTGAATAATAATTACAGTTTTTATACCCTGACGGTCCATCCTGTCCATGGATGAATTCATAAAAGCTAGAGCTTCATCGACTCTCTTTCCGCGAAGATCGATGGTGTTGTACGATGTCTGGATTGTGGTCCCGATCATATTGTCGGCAATTCCTGTTATTACCGGTTTTTTATAATCTCTCTGCTTGGATTTATCTCCCGATCGGTGAGGTATGAGATAGAGATCTTTA
>PGXT01000192.1 GCA_002839285.1 Spirochaetae bacterium HGW-Spirochaetae-5
AATAAAATCAGATCTGAAGCTTCAAAATCGGGCTGCCGTATTATCGTCAATCACGAAAGACGCTTCGACGGCAGATATAACAAAGTTAAAGAGATGCTTGCTGCAGGAGTAATCGGAGAGATCAAAACTGTTAACGCAAGAATGCTCACCGGGTCATATCGTGGAAGATCTGACATTGCGGAGGGGGGTGGCCCCCTTCTTCACGACGGGACTCATCTTGTTGATATTATAAGATTTTTCTTCGGAGATATGGCAAAAATCCAGGGGGAGTTTAACAGATTTACCAGAACATCAGGTTTTGAAGATTCAGCTTCAGCATGGCTCCAGAGTAAAAGCGGTATCAATATTTTCATGGAAGCAGGCGGAGGGAGAAAATATTTCCAGTTCGAACTTGAAATATGGGGAACAGAGGGAAAAATTCTAATAGGCAATGGATACAACAGACTTTTCTTAAAGAAAAAATCTGTACTTTACACCGGATTCAGCGATCTTGCAGAGACAAAATTCCCGGCGATTAAACAGAAAAACTGTTTTACTGAATTGTATAAATCGGCCTCATTAATTCTTAAAGATAAAGATGTTGAAGAGATATCCGGCATAGATGACGGATACAAGGCTCTTGAAATTATTCATGCGGTATATTATTCATCACACATGGGGAGAAAGACCGTGGAACTTCCACTTAAACCGGGATCAATAAATCTGAAAAAAATTTTCAATCTCAATTAATCCGCAATCTGATCAGACGTAACCGTTCTCCATCAATTTTCCCATAAAATTCGCATCGTTTTCCGTGTCATTATCCGGTTTACCTTTTCCGTATTTCAGCATCTGTTCAACATATCTTGCAAGAATATCAGTTTCGATATTCACGTCAGTTCCGGCTTTCCAGTCTTTAATGACAGTATTTTCAATTGTTTCAGGGATAAGATAGAGTTTAAAATCATTGCCGCTGGTTGAAACCACAGTGAGTGAAATTTCAATCTCCACCCCTTTTATATCTTTTTTAATATTTTTAACTTTACCGCGTATATCAACATGACCCTGTACAATATGCCCCCCCAGCCGCGAACTCAGGGTCAGAGCCCTCTCTAGATTTACAGACCGTCCCGGTGTAAAAGATCCAAGAGTTGTAATATCAAGCGTTACTCTGGATACAAAAACAGAAAAACTCTTTGCAGATAGTTCTGTAACGGTCTGACAGGCGCCATTAATAGAAATCGAATCCCCCTTTTTAGTCCCTTCCAGAACTTTGGAAGCGGCAATCTCCAGAATCTTCCCCTCTCCCGAACTCTTTATACCAAGCACTGAACCTGTCTCTTCAATCAAACCTGTAAACACGTGGACCTCACATCATCTCAAAATTATATTCTTCTTTATAACCGCTAAAGAGCAGGTTGTCCCCCAGAAGAACCGTTGAAACATCTCTAAGTAAGAGTGAATCAGACATCCTCTCACTTGGCGCACCGTTTATCGGAGCTATTCCGCTCCCTAAAACTTTAGGAGCGATAACATACATAAACTGGTCAATGGCGCCGGCATTGAAAAATGAACCATTCAGCGCCCCGCCCCCTTCAAGGAGAGCCGACATTACACCTTTTTCTTTAAGAGCGTTCAATGTAAAACGAACACTATCCTCATGGGAATCAAAGCTCCCTGTTACTATTTTTAATCTCTCTGATATGGCCTTTAACTCTTTATTGGTTTTAAGCGCTCTTTCATATTCTTTTTCACCGGCAATAATCAGATAATTATCATCCCGAAAAAAATTGCAGTCAATGGTAATCTCAGCCGGAATCCCTACAAGAACCCTCAGCGGATCCTTATAATCCTTTATCTCGGATTTCATAAGTTCTGCAAGATAAAAATTATCTCTTCCGGTCATACAGCCGCAGCAGTCCGATAAAGAGTTTTTAATATCATCACCAAAGTCATTCATACGGATATTAAGCATGGGATTATCCTTAACAAGAGTATTACTCCCTACTATAACAGCATCAACTTTCGATCTCAACTTATGCACAAAAAGACGTGAATATTCATTGGAAATCCATCTTGAATCTCCGGAGGATGCAGCTATTTTACCATCCAAAGTAACAGCACACTTATTTATAACAAAAGGCTGCCCGCGCAGAATATATTTTTTAAAACTCCGGATAAGGTCAGATGCAGGCTGAAAATAATTATGCATTATATTCACTTCAACACCCGCCTCTATGAGCTTTCGTATACCGCTCCCGGAAACCACCGGATTCGGATCCATCAGAGGTACATGAACTTTACTGATTCCGCAATTGATAATCGCGTCTGTACATGGAGGAGTTTTCCCGAAATGACTGCATGGTTCAAGAGAGACATATATTTCCGCTCCTGAAAGATCGTGCCCCCTCTGCATGGCATCTTTAATTGCCGTTACTTCGGCATGGTCACATCCGTAGGCGCCGGTTCCCCCTTCTCCGATTATACTGCCGTTCTTTACGATTACCGCACCAACTGCAGGATTAGGTGAAGTGCAGCCGATCCTGGTAAAGGCAATTACACATGCCCGTTTCATATATAAATCATTTACAGTCATTTGAATTCAACCCGAATTTAAAATAGATCTCCTCAAGATCTCTCTCCGGCATTAACTCGCGATTAAGCCTCATTTCTAGAGTATCCATCAGACGGTCATTGTACTTAACACTCTGCATATATCCTCCGGCAATACTCCCGCCGTAGAAGAAAAAAGTAATCATGCCGGAAATCACAGCAAGAGAATCAAAACTGCCCCGGTAAGCCCCGTACGAAACAGCTGATCCGGCGCCGATTACAATCATTGACACAATCCCTGTCCCCTTTTCCCCTGCGTAGATATAACCGCCTCCGGGGAAAATACCGGCTAATGCGCCAAGGTAGGGATTTTTTCTGCTTTCATAAATACTCTCCGAATAATCAGACAGTTCCTTATAACCTGAAAACTCTTTTTCAGTTTTATTATCATTTTTTCTCATGCCGCTTACAAGTGATAAATATACCCGTCTCTTATTCAGATAATCGTAATAACCCGAGGAATCGCCCCTTCCGTATAGTTCCGCCAATAAAGATTCAGCATCCTTTTCCCGGTTCAGTTTTATTAAACTATCCACTCTGAATAATGAAACCGGTATAAAAACATCATATTCTTTTTCGGGAAAATCAAGTTCGAGAAGATCACTATATCTTTTACTTTTATAAAAAAGATAATTGGAAGTAACTGAATAAACAGAAGTTTTGAGAGATTCCGGATAATATGAATTCAAACGGAGAAGTTCGACATAGGCCCGATAGTACTCCCCGCTATCGATAAGGGAACATGTAAATGACGAAATTTTTTCAGGAGTAAAGTCATCAGACAATGGATATACCTCATCGGAGTAAACCATTGTACTGACAGCCATAAAAAAAGTAAAAAGAGTTAGTATTAAATTTTTCAATATATTAAACTACTGTCCGGATTTACAGTTACTGAATCCGGACAGGTAAATTTTACTTTGCAGCTCTCCATTTCTCCCACCATAATACAACAGGTGATGCCATATAAATAGACGAGTAAGTACCAATGGTAATACCAAATAGAAGAACCAGCGAAAAATCATGCAGTACTTCACCACCAAGAAAGAAGAGGGATAGAATACCAAACAGAGTCGTTAAGGCAGTTAAAAGTGTTCTGGTAAGTGTCTGGGTAATCGCTTTATCAATAACATCACTAAAGGTTTCTTTCCCTTTAAGTTCATTCGTTTCCCGTATCCTGTCAAAAACAACAATAGTATCGTTAACAGAATAACCGAAAATTGTAAGAAATGCCGCTATAACAGGTATATTGATTTCAATTCCAACTAACCCGCAAAAAGCTATTGACGCAAGAACATCATGAAGAAGAGCCGCCATGGCACCTAAAGCAAATTTAACTTCAAATCTGAATGCAAGATAAAGAGACATCATAACAACCGCTATAATAGAAAGTTTCCAGGCGGATTTTTTTAGAAAATCGCCAATAGCAGGGCCGACATTCTCTTCACTTTCAATTTTTACATTCTGAAATTTTTCATTTAAAGTATTTTTCATCATATCATATTTTGATATTCCGGCAACTCCGGCTGTTCCTTCAGATACTTTATTTTCAATTTTAGTTGAAATAATATATTCGTTTTTCCCGGCTTCACCGATCTGCTGAACAGTGGGAGAAAACTCACTCAATGCAGATCTTATA
>PGXT01000193.1:0-597 GCA_002839285.1 Spirochaetae bacterium HGW-Spirochaetae-5
CTGATATTCTGCGGGTACTGATCGATCTTTTCGATAAGCCGGGCATAATAATCCGATGTACCCTCTTTGATTGCCTGTCCGTAATCTGCAAAGTGTTTATATCCGGCAGTGTACAGATCTATGAATGTCTGCAGATCGTGGGCGCCGCTGTCTTTTAGCCGGTTATACGCCCTGCCGTGATCGATATTGAATTTAAAACTCTCCTTCATGTCTTCAATGCTGCTGAATTCCCTGGAGGGGTAGGCGATATGCATATCCATGTATTCAAATATAAAAGTACTTACGTTTGAATCGTTGAAGTTCGGTATTGTATGTCCAATGAGTGTTATCAGCTCTGTTGTCTCTTTTGAAAGATGGTATGAGTACCCCTGGAATATGGGATTCAGTATTCTCTTTGTATGGAAAACTATCTCAGGTGCCGCCTTGTCATGAAGAATCAGAAACTCTTCAAAGCTTGCAGGCACAAGCATGGATTTCTGTGAAAGGAAATTGTCGGCATACATATAATTCTTATTCATTCTATAAACCTCTTCTTAAAGGATCGTCCGTTGGTTTAATTAAACCAGTTTAAAACTTTTTTGTCAACTCCCTTTGTTT
>PGXT01000193.1:676-11501 GCA_002839285.1 Spirochaetae bacterium HGW-Spirochaetae-5
TGATATGCAATTCTGTCAATCCAGCGCATTGCTTCAAGATGTTCAAATCCTTCATCGGGATTCATTACACCCAGAGCTATCTCTCCGATCATGTCTGTCCGTTTTCTGCGGCGTGTATCGGCAAACATAGTCGAGATCTTTTCAATATTCTGAATTGGAGCTTCCTGTATCTCTCCGTGGAGCCATTTTATTACCTCTTCAAATTCATCAAGCTGATCGAGAGTCAGTCTTCTTAAGAACGCGGAATGCGCCGTTGTCCGCACATTATCAAACTCTCTGCATGCTTCGACGAGAAGAGCCAGGTGTTCCATGGCATGAATAACGTCAAGGTGCTGACGGTGCACCTGGTTTGAGTCGGGTGATGAGACAACACGTGCAAGATAATTTCTGGTTTCCATAAGCGCGCTGTCAACGGCTTCCAGCGGTGCAATTATTTCGCCGTATGATTTTTTCCCGATAACAAGTTCGTGTACGGCCGTCATTACCACGCGGGCTACTTCAATGACAGTGAGCCGTGCCGTTTCCACTGCCACGTGAGGTACCGTGGCTACTTTATAATCAAGGAAACGCGTTAAAATTGAACCTTTTTCAGGGATAACTTTTGACATGAAAACGGCTATTGGTCTGTATATCGGGAGCCAGAAGATAATCCCCATGAGGTTAAATGCCGTGTGAAGTACGCATATAATTATTGATGGTGAAGTGTTCCCGGTAATTTCACAGAGGTAAACTACCGGAGTTACGAAAAAATCGATGAATATAAAGAGGATTATACCTGTGGCAAGGTTGAAGAAGACATGAATCAGAGCAGAACGCTTGCCCGTTACCGACGAGCCTATATATCCCAGAAGTCCGTAGTAGATTTTACCTGTGTTAAGGCCTATTACAAGAAGAGCAGCCTGTTCCATTGTTACTGTTCCGGAATTAAGCGCCGCCAGTGTTGTTATTATTGCGACTGATGATGACTGCAGAAGAAATGTCATCAGAAATCCCATGCCCGCCAGAAGGAATCTGTCGCTCCATGATGAAAAGGAGTATCCTGTAATATTTATAAATTCACCGGCTCCGCGCATCTCCGCCTGAAGCATATCCGCTCCAAGGAACAGCAGCCCGAATCCCGCAAGAGCCATCCCTATTGAAGTTTTCTTTCCTCGAAGAAACAGCTTCATAAGCGCGCCCAGCGTTATAAGCGGAAGTGTAAATGTACTTATATGGAATTTAAATCCAACAAGGGCGACAATCCATGCTGTTGATGTTGTTCCCAGGTTGGCGCCGAATATTATCCCTATTGCCTGTGCAAGTGTTAACAGCCCTGCATTGACAAAACCGATTGTTGCAAGTATGGTTGCGCTTGATGAATTTATCAGAGCTGTTATACCTGTTCCGGTGAGAACACCCGTTAACGGGTTCCCTGTAAACCGGGCAAGAAGTTTTTTTACACGGCTCCCTGCAAGGGCCTGCAATCCTTCCGACATGATTGCCATTCCAAGAAGAACAAGACCGACGCTGCCGATAATACCAGCTGCTGTTGCAAAATTGCTATTCATTTTATACCGCCGGAAATTGATTGTAAATTTCCGAGAGATATCAGGTCTTTTTTTATGTAAAGCATAATTTCATCGGGGTATGTGCGGCTTTCAGAGCATCAGTTTTTCTACACACTGGCAGAGATTACCCAGTGGGATATGACTTTTCCCGTGTCACCGATAATCGTCCTCTCCATCCAGCCGTAACTGAAGCTGTCGAATGTGCTGAATATATCTTTTATCTCATCCTCGCTGAAGAATGATGCCACTGTTCCGGTCAGGTCGTCAAGCCCTGTTCTCCAGGTGTTGTCTCCAAGATGTGTGCCTGTTTTAAGGTATGTGTCGTTGTCTCTCCGCAGTGTGGCGAAGAGTGAGCCGCCCGGTTTAATAATTCTTTTTACTTCATCGAGCATTAACCGCATTCCATCTTTTGTGGAGTAGTGGAGTGACCCCCATGCCACGGCTATATCGAATGTCCCGTCTTTGAATGGAAGGTTTTTATTGTCGCAGTTGATAACAAGGGGGAATCCTGCGTCTCTGCAGATATCAAGCGCGTTAAGGCTGTAATCGCTTCCGTAAATTTCAGTTATTCCCGAATCTTCAAGGAGGGCCATGTGTCTGCCGCTTCCGCAGCCTATATCTATGGCCTTTATTCCTGCTCCACTCTCTCTCTTGTTTAATTCCCGCGCGATAAGCCGTACCAGATTTTCATCGGGATATGATAATACCGATTTATTTCTTTTATAATGAACGTTCCACTCACTCTTTATCATTCTTTTTCTCTTTTTTATTATCTTTATTTTTCTTTTAGTATTTATTTATGAACTTTTTTAATGTAAAAACAGCTCTATTCTCCCCGCCGCCTTCGTCGGCGGGGATATATAATTTTTATTTTTTACACTAAAGCATTTAACGAATGAAATAGTACGCTTCTGTCACTGCGAGGCTTGAAATGCCGTGGCAGTCTGTTTCTCAAAATAACTGTTTTAATCATAAAAAATATTGTTCTCAAAACAGATTGCTTCACTTCGTTCGCAATGACAAGGCTTAATTCAATCGTAAACCGCTATAAAGCTTGTATTCAGGAATAATTATTCTTTTTTTATCTCTTCAGTTTCTTTAACGTCAATTGTTTCTTTGTTATCTTTTCTTATTACAATGTTCAGCTCTTTTGCGGCAAGTCCGGCATTTTCAATTGCCTGGTCTACGGTTTTACCCGATGCGACAATTACGCCTAAGCGGTCGTGATTGGTGGATGGTGTGGTGGTTTTCTCCCCTATATGCTTGAATATCCTTGTGAATATAATTCCGTCAATTTTTTTAACTGTATCGGTGCTGCACGACGTGAGTACCCCGTCGCTCCCAGTTATATATTTTACGGCTATTGCATTGTTTACCGTTACTCTGCCGGGGGTTTTAAAATCACCTGAAGTCGCCGCCTTCAGAGTATTCCCGAGATGGCTGTAACCCGTCGCGGCGGGTATCATAATGTCCGGTATAAATTCACCGCCGAATTCAGGAACCGCTTCCAGGAGGTAGAGATTGTTTTTGTCATCTACAATAAACTCCATAATCAGCGGAGCGGTCTGAATGTTAAACGCTTCAGCAATTTTCTGACCCGTTTCAATTGTATTGCCGATAAGGCTCTGATATTTTGATGGAGCGGTGTGCATCAGGTCGGCAAAGTGCGGGTGAGGTGTTGTTGCCTTGTCGGTCATCAGTATGTGGTAATATTTCTGTTCATGTATAAGCCCGGCACAGATTATTTCATCTCCGGTGATGAACTGTTCAAAGATGAAATCCTGTATTGCGTGGCGTTTAACAAATTTTTCAAGCTCTGCGGCCGTGTAAATAAGAACTACTTGTTATGTTTATTACTGAAGCGGAGGGTATGCCGTTATCTATATATATCTTTTTGGTGATTTTCTTATTCAGAAACTTCTTACTCTCTTCAAAGGGGAGAAAAGGCAGCCCGAATTTTTCGCAGAGATAAGCAGTGGTAATAATTGCGCTGCCGTATGATTTAGTCATAATGGCGGAAATTTTACCATCTACAAGCATCTCCCTCAGTTTTATATATATGCTTTCGTAATCTTCAATTGATTCCTGAATCTTTAAATCGCAGTGATAAAATCCGGGGGCAGAGGGGTTCATATCCACGGCAATTACCTGAAACCCGCCCCGTTTTGCCTCTTTGATAAGGGGTATCTGATTTACACCGGCGCCTATGGAGACAAAATAAACTTTAGACGGCTTTTTTCTTTTCCAGAACATTACTAACCTCATTAAATATATTCGGCTGATTTAAAGCGGAGCAATAATATTATCGTTTATGAATTATTACTGATCAATTTTTTATAATATATATATTTATATATCAATACAATTTTTTGTAATTATCATTTCTGAGTGTCTTTTTATGCAGGTTATGGGGATTTTAAATCGTGATAATGAAGCAGCCGGGGGTGATTTTTTATTAATTAAAAAAGGATGATTGATAATCACCCTTTTTTAACTTAGAAGATGCTGTGGAAACTATTTATGACAATCTGTTCCCGCACAGCTTTTGATTTTTGAGAAATTAACACCATTAAGAGCTTTCCCGTTAACCTGGCCTTTTTTCTTCTCAATTTTCATTACATTTGTATGGCAGTACGCACAATTAACTTTTTTTGCATCTTTTGTTAAGTCTTTGTGCTTAGCTGAAATTTTAACATTTGAAAATGCCGCACCTGATACCATAAGCAACACCAGAATAATACTTATTCTTTTAATCATGAAACCTCCTTGCTGATTTATTAAGATTAAAAAATACCGGATTTAATTCTCGATAGTAATCGAAAACTTTACTCATCTACCATCAGATTCGGATATATAGGATAATAACTTATATAATTTATCAATCATAATTTAAAAAACATATAATCTGATATCAGCTTTTACAGAATGACGAGTATACCAGTTTTTCAACATCTTCGCAGCTGACTATCTTTTTGTAAACGGGACAATCTCTGCATGATGGGTATGGATCAAGGCACTTTTCTTCGGTTGCCCAGCAGGGTTTTGTGCTTATTTTGTATGCTTTACAGAGTGTTCCAAGCTTGGATGAGCATTCTCTAAGTTTAAAACATGGAACAAATGCCAGAAGTCTTCTTATCCCCTCAAAGTTAAGCCCCTCTTCCTGAATCATCTTTTTAATGCATTTAACTTTTTCAAGTTCAAGGTCGGAGTAGAGTCTTCTTCCGGTTGGGGTTTTATATGTGATGATAAGTCCTTCAGTTTCGTATAATCTCAGGGTATGAACTGATACACCCAGCTTGGAAGCAGCTACACCTATGGTATAAACAGGCTCATAGAAGTCCCGTGAGTAACTTGTCAGTTCCGGGGTGGAATCATTTTCATTTTTTAATTTGTTCATTTTCAGTCTGGTACCTGTCCTCAGTTAAAAGCAATAATTCAAATCTCACCTAAAAAGCAACGATTTTTTTTATAGAACTTTTGAATAAAATGTAGATTCTCATAAATATGCATATATCACTTGTATTATTGACTTATGAGTAATCACAATAAAAGAACCTGATTTTCAGGATTTGTTACATAGTTAAAATTTAAATCATATATCCCGGCGTGAAAAACAGCAGGGATATATGATTGTTTACTTGAAAATCTCTTATAATGAAATCAGAAATTGTAAGCAATTCCCATTGCAAGTTTTTCTGAAAGTTTTACACCTAAACCTGCTGTGTAGTGCCATTCTGAAACTGCAGGGAAAAACATATTTGCTTTAAGAGCAGTATCTGAAACCGGCATTTTACCATAATTAACACCTGCTCTGACTTTAAGCATTGAAATAACTTCATATTGAATACCGAATTTGTATACGATCTGATCTTCCCATTCCATGTCAAAATTACTTCCGGTGAATTCAGGAAGATCATTTCCGGCAACTTCTGACCATTTAATCCACTGAACATCAAAAGCTAGTACAAGACCGGCTATTGGCTTTAGGCCTAGTCCTATAGTAGCACTCATAGGCTGATCAAATGCCAGGGTGTTATCTGTTGTTGTACCTGTAGCAGATTCGAATTGATTAAACTTAAAATCCTGGAAATAACTTGTTGTTTCATAAACAAGACCTATTGATATAATATCAGCAGGTTTAACTGTAATTCCAAATGTTGCACCGTAACCGAATGCAGATGATGCTGTATTTACTAATTGTGCAGTGCCGGTATTCATAGAATATTCCATTGTAGCATACATCAGGTTCATGGTCGCACCTACAGAAATCATATCATTAACCTTGTATGAAATACCTGGTGCAAATCGCATGTTGGTGTAATTAGTTGAAAGAAGGCCGCCCATAGCGCCCAGATTGTAATCGACCCCCATTCCTGAAATTCCATATGCGCCTAGTCCGAAACTCATATCAGCATTAAGTGGTACTATCATACCGAAAGCAGGTACCGGGGATGCTTTTTTGTCCGAAGTATACTCAGTACCCATCATTTCTGTTTTAACAGTTGGTACAAAATAAGATGCTCCGAAATCCACTCTTCCGCCTAATGCCTGAACTCCTGCAGGATTAGTAAGTATTGAAGCAGCATCAAGATTTACACCAACACTTGCTCCACCCATTGAGTCCTGAACCGGTCCGAATCCGATCTAGAAACTGCCAATAACATAAGAATTGACAAAATAAAACTTTTTTTCATACTATTCCTCGCTTTATAGTTTTTTAACCTGTCTCGTCCTCTGCAAAGGACGGGGCAGGGTTTTTACTTAATTAATACATCTTTTTATACATCCAGATTCTCACAGACAATCTCTGTTAAATATTTGACTTCAATATCAAGACCATAACCGCTTTTAATTACCTGCAGCTGACTTACACAGTTCTCACAGGCCGATACTACTATTTTAGCACCTGTTTTTACTATCTGATCTTTTTTCGGTTTACCGGTTTTTATACGGAACTCTTCATTGTCAAGAGCGCCAAGTCCGCCACCGCCGCCGCAGCACCAGTTGTGTTCTCTGGTAGGGGTCATTTCTCTGTAATCGGAGACTATATGTTTAAGTATATCGCGCGGTTCTTCAAATATTCCGCCGTTTCTTCCAAGCTGGCACGGGTCATGATAGGTTACCGCCTCAGTTACGGCATTCTTTTTCAGTTTTATTTTCCCGCTCTCCATGTATCTGTAGATTACTTCAACAATGCTTGAAACTTTAAAGGGGAGTTCCCCCATAAGGCTGTGGAGTATCCGGAATGCGGTACCGCACTCTACCATTACCACTTCTTTTACGTTTAATGCGACAGCTTCTTTTATGATACGCTGTGCAATAAAATTGGCCTTTTCGGGATCTCCTGCAAAGAATCCGAAGTTGACACCTTCGAAATAGCTTAAGGTCCAGTTTTCCTTAGCCGCATTGAATATTATCGCGGGATTTACAATGGAATGAGCTCCTGCAAGTCCCACATACATTATATCAGCATTCATCTTCTCCATTGGGATAAGATTTTCAGGTGAGGGGAGGTTCAGTTTCTGCTGAACTGTTTTCTCCAGATCTTTTATAACACCGCGATATCCCTCTTTGAATTCATCGATACTCTTGCCTTTTTCAACAGCAGCATCGGCAAGCATGACCAGTTCTTCGGGGGCGGTTCCGTATGCCACAAGAAGATGTTTTGCAACTCCCATCATCATACCGGTATCTATACCGAATGGGCAATTGACCATACAGCGTCTGCAGCCTGTACATGACCAGGCTGCTTCGTGAAGCTGATCCATAACCTTGTCGCTGAATCCGGCTGCATCGGTAAAATAGGGGAAGAGCATTCCAGATAGACTTCTATATCGTTTATATAATTTACGAAGCACCTCTGCGCGGCCCACTGGTGAAAATTCTTTTTTAGGAATTCCGTCATAGGCATGACATGTGTCGTAGCAAAGTCCGCAACGTGTGCATGTATCGATGTAGTATTTCATCGGTCTGTTGTAGCGGGATTTGAGTATACTTTTAAGTTCTTTAATTTGTGATTTTTCCATGGCTTATTTCCTCTTCAGATTTAGTGAAAGAAATGCGAATACCATATGCATCATCTTCGAAAAGGGGAGCATCATAAGTACCAGGTTAGCTAAGAAAATGTGAAGAGCAACAAGCACATAGTGCGGCGACAGGCTTATCCCTTCCGGTATAACAGGTTTGAAGGCAACAAGACTCCCGAAGTATTCCCTGTACAATTCAGCATTAAGTCCGAATTGAGCCATTTCGTATCGTTCACCAATGTGAAGATGGCTTCCTATTACTGTGGTAAGAAAAAGAAGAATGAGTAGAAGGAAATCTTCAGGGACGGAAATTTCTCTCCATGGAGATTTAAATCTCCGGAAAAGAAAGTAGAGTGTGCATATCATAAATGTAATCCCTACAAAGCCTGCGCCCAGGAATACATCATGTTTGATTATCTGAATAAATTTAAATTCTTTAATCAGTTCAAGGTGCCCCAGTACAAGCAGAACCATTGCTATTAAAGCTTCTGCGGCAATCCCTATCGGGCGGGGCAGTTTTCTGGGGTATGTTGCTAGTGAACCTTTGAATTTTTTTGAAAAAAGTACAATTATCAGTTTAAACAGTATTCCACCGAAAAATACTGCGAAGGCTAAATATACCATATGTATCAATACATAATGAAAAATTTTATCCCACATAAATAATTCCTCTCACAGATTTAATTTTGTCAGGCGTAAATATATCACGTATCAGATCAGTACTAATTCATTAATCATTTTGAAAATCAATATTGTCCCATCCTCTGAAGAGGATAAGACTGAATAATTCCGTTTCAATAGAATCATTATCATCAGCAATAATTGTAATTATTTTAACTTCTTGATAAAGAAAACAGTTACCGCGTCTTTTTTCTCAGTGGCTACAATTTCATTTCCTGTAGATTTTGCCCAGGCCGGGAAATCCGCATGTGCGCCAGGATCAGTTGTTTCTGCAGCCAGTATCTGCCCGACCTGCATTTTTTTTATCTGCTGGCTTACTTTGATAACCGGCATAGGGCATGCTATCCCTTTAAGGTCCATATTTATATCTGCTTTTATTTCAGTACTCATAATATTCTCCTTTTATTAGTTTCATTTAAAAGCCACGGGGCTTTTTTTATTTTCTCATTATATAAACAGCTGAATTTTACTGTCTCCCTTCCTGTTTAAAACCCATGAGATTCATTGACATGTCGCAGATATAGATTTTAGTCTCCATCTCTATCGCCATATCTCTAAGCTCTTCCAGCGATGCCACATTCTTTTTTTTCATCAGATGTTTCATCATACCTGTACCCATCCCGCCCATGTGCATTTGGGAGAGTTTTACCTTGCCCGCACCTTTAGGAAGCATAAAGCCGAACATTTTCGAAAGCAGATCTTTAGCTTTACTTTTTTTCTTTTTATCTCTCAGTGATGCTGTAGCCCAGAAGGTGAAAAACATCACCACTTCGAGACCCATTGCTGCTGCTCCCGTGGCTATGATGAAAGCAGCCAGAAGCTTATCCAGATCGCCGCTGAATACAACCATTGAGAGTTTATTTTTTCTCTCATCTTTAAGCTGGTTCATTTCACTCTGCAGCGATTCCATAACTTTTTGTACATCCATATTGTACCCCTTTGTACTATGATTTGTAAAATGCATCCTTCAAGGATCCCGTTTAATCATTGCTAAGCCGGGAAACTTATCTCTAAAAAAAAGTACTGACGGAGATAAGAATAATCAACAAAATGCACTTTATTTGTCATGTGAGTGCTATAATGGTTTCCACTTATTATCTAGAGTGATTGGTATAGAATTTCTATATGGGTGTCAATATGTTTTTGAACAAAATCGCAAAAAAAAGCCTGAATGACATATAAATTAAATTTCAGGTTAATTTTTTAAATTTGTTAGTGCAAATTCATCTACATATATTCAACTATATACAGAAATATATGTTTACACATTTGACTGTTTTTCTAATTGCAGAATTGTACGGCTTGGGATATATGATTATAATCATATTGTTGCGGTTATTTTTTTATAGTTTTGTTGAATAATAATAAATTCTTGTCAAAATAAACGGATTATTTACAGACAATCAGTCCTTTTATAAATAAATCTTTTAGCGGTTAAGCGGGTGTCAATGTTACCTGATATTTCAAATGCATTTATACTTTTCGGCGGCGGGCTGGCTTTTCTGCTTGCCCTTGTTCAGCTTATTCAGGCGCGGAGCAGATTTAAGAATATTCTGCTCTTTATTATATTCTCCAGCCTTGCGGTTATTCAGGTTCAGGGGTATGCTGTTTCCAGTACTCATTTTGAGCGAACCGGTTTAGGGATGATGATTTTTCTTATGTCTAAGTTTATCCTTGCACCTTCAATATATATCTTTTACCTGTCGGTTTTCAGGAAAGATTATGTTTTTTCATCTAAAGAATTTGTACATTTTTTACCGTCTCTATTTGTTTCTCTTGTCATTGTTATCGTATTGCTTCCCCCTGATTATAGAGACGGGCTGCTTTCTCTGCCCTATCTTTTTATTGAAAAAAATCAGGTTATGGAACATCTCCATTCTCTGGGGTATGCCCTTATACTGGGATATCTCCTTGCAATTTTTTCAAGACTTGAGGTGATGAAGGTGCTGCGTGATACGAACCGCGAACGGCTCGTTGTTGTGGCTATAACTGTAATTACAATTTTATTTCTGATTACTGCTATGATCATTATTTCAATGATTACAAATCCGGAGGTCTTTCTCTCCTCTCCTGCTAAAAACAGAAAGATGCATCGTATCGAGGGTCTGCTGCAGGGGATAGATGTTAAAAAACTTCAGGAGAATCTGGACGAGCTTCTGGTTAAAGAGAAATTATACTGCGATGAAGATCTCTCTCTGAAGCGTCTGGCCGATCTTTTATCAATTCAGCAGCAGGAACTCTCGGTTTACCTTAATCATTATCTTCAGATGAATTTTAATTCATATCTTAATAAATACAGAGTTGATGAAGCCATTCTTCTTATGAAAGAGGATAAAGAGCGCTCTCTCCTTTCAATCGCTTTTGCCGTTGGATTCAATTCAAAATCGGTATTCTACGACGCTTTTACTAAACAGACAGGGCTCTCTCCGGCCCGCTATAGAAAAACCTTTCTCTCCTCCAACTAAAAAAGTCCGGAATAATTTATCCGGTCGATTTAACTTCGGGAACAGTTTATAGTAAAATCAATCAAATCTCCCGGCCTGGCGGCCACCCTCTTTGGTAAAGAGGGTT
>PGXT01000022.1 GCA_002839285.1 Spirochaetae bacterium HGW-Spirochaetae-5
CCAAGAATACCGCCGGCAGATCCTCCCACCTGAGCAAACTTGAATTTCTTCCCGTTCTTCATCCCCTTGCCGTACTCGTTGATGATCGTACGCATTGTAGTCCCCATGGGGGTTTCAATTAGTCCGGTTTCATTCATCTTTCCCGATAGGCAATAGAGTTTGGTTCCGTAACAGTTTTCACTTCCTACAGATTTATACCAGTCAGCTCCATTATTGATGATGAGCGGAACTGAGCAGAAAGTCTCAACGTTATTTACGTTTGAAGGGAGATTCTTGAAACCTGCTCCACCGGGGAACGGGGGTTTAAATCTCGGATATCCTCTTTTCCCTTCCATTGAGTTGATCAGAGATGTCTCCTCACCGCAGACATAAGCTCCTCCCCCTTCTTTGATGAAAACATCAAAGCTGAAGTTTGAACCGAAGAGATTTTTGCCGAGAATACCTTTCTTTCTCGCCTGATCAATTGCAAGCTGCAGACGCTCGATAGAACGCTTGAACTCACCCCTGATGTAGATGTAACCGATAGACGCGTTGATAGCATAACCGCATATCATCATACCTTCGATTAGAGAGTGCGGATTCTCTTCCATGAGAATTCTGTCTTTGAAAGTTCCAGGCTCACCTTCGTCGGCGTTGCATATTACATATTTCTGCATGTCCCCTTTAGTAACAAAAGACCATTTCATACCTGCAGGGAAACCGGCGCCGCCTCTCCCCCGTAGTCCTGAATCTTTCATTATAGAGATTACATCTGAAGGCTGCTGCTCTTTCAGGCTCTTCTGAATAGCTTTGTAGCCGCCATGTTCAACGTAGCTGTCAACGCTAAGCGGATCAATGACTCCCATCTTTTCGATGAGTCTTTTTGTCTGCTTGTCGTTTTTAATGATGCACTGTTTCCCTTCAATTTCAGGGCCGCAGTTTTCTGTCAGAGATGGTTCTTTTTTCCTGTAATCATCAAAGATTTTTTTGAGTTTATCTTCTGTAAGTTTCCCATGAATGTCATAGTTAATCATCATGGCTGGAGCTTCGGAACAAACACCAAGGCACTCGCACTTCTCAAGATGGAATATTCCATCCTTTGTTGTTTCGCCCGGCTCAATTCCCAGAATGTTCTTAACAGCATCGATAATTGTTATTGAACCCATAACGTGACATGGGCCCGATTTACAGACACGGATAAGATATTTTGCTCTCTCTTTTTTGTTGAACATTGTATAAAATCCTACAAAGCCTTCTACGGCACTCTGCGGGATATTCATTACTTCTGCGAGGGTTATAAGAGACTGCGTATCAACCTGGTTTTTGCCCGAGATTGTCTCCATCTCTCTCATTATAAGCATAAGATTCTCGCGGGAGTTTCCATGCTTTTCTACAATACTTGTTATATCTGATGTTTTTATCATTTTCATGCCCCCCTTACATTGATATCTTTTCGATTTTGCATGCGCAGACTTTGAGTTCGGGGATCTTACATGTAGGATCCAGAGCATCAATAGTCAGCTTGTTTGCTGCAGCTTCGAAAAAGTGGAATGGCATAAAGATGACGTTAGCCATCGGTTTATCTGAAATTCTTGCTTCCATACGTACGCTTCCCCGTCTGGTTGAAACAGAGATAACTTCACGGTCTTTGATGTTGTAGTTTGAAGCATCGTTCGGATTGATTTCCAGGAATGCTCCGGGTACTATCTCATCAAGAACTTTTGAGTTACGTGTCATTGAACCTGTGTGGAAATGCTCGAGTAAACGTCCTGTTGTAAGGATCATCGGATACTCAGGATCAACTTCTTCCGCAGGAGGTGTGTATTCTACAACAGTGAAGAGACCAAGTCCGCGTGAGAATTTATCCTTATGAAGGAACTGTGTACCTTTGTGGTCTTCGTTAGGACATGGCCACTGAATAAGCTCTTTCTCAATACGGTCATATGTTATACCGGCATAAGAAGGGGTCACAAGTCTTATCTCTTCGAATATCTCTTTCGCGTTTTTATAATCCCAGTTTGCACCCATTCTGTTTGCAATCTGCATTATAATCCACCAGTCTTCACGGCAGTTTTCATGAGCTTTAACAACTCTGTGCATTGGCTGAACTCTTCTTTCGGTGTTTGAAGCTGTTCCCTCTTTTTCGAGGAAGGCATATCCCGGAAGAACAACATCACATTACCGGATTTTCACCGAAAATATAAAGTCCCTTTAGGTCACCGGCAATCGCAGCGTTAAGTGATTCAACAATGGTAAGTCCCGGTTTCAGAGACATGTCCACTTTCGCGTCCCACATCTTCATGAATTTTGCCTTGTTCTCTTCGCTTGCAACTGGCTGGTATGCAGGATAAACAGCGTTAAGAGCACCCATGTCGCATGCTCCCTGTACATTGTTCTGTCCGCGAAGAGGATTAACTCCGCCCCCTCTAACCCCGATGTTTCCAAGAAGCATCTGGAGATTGGAACATGATTTAACACCGTTAACACCGGACTTGAACTGTGTAATACCCATGCAGTAGTAGAGAGCCATCGGTTTAGCTGCAGCAATTATACGGGCTGCTTTTACTATCAACTGAGGATCTGCAATTCCGCATATTTCCGCAACATATTCAGGAGTGTATTTTTCCATAGTCTTGGGGATGTCATCAAAGCCTTCACATCTCTCTTTGACATACTCTTTGTCGTAAAGTTCTTCTTTAAGAATAACATGCATTAATCCGTTTAGAATCGCGATGTTTGTTCCAGGTTTAATCTGGAGAAATACATCTGCATACTTGGCTAAATCTATTTTTCTCGGATCGACAACAACAAGTTTTTTGCCCTTGTTTATTACCTGATTTTTAATCATTGATCCTATTACAGGGTGATTGTCAGTAGTGTTTGATCCTATAACCATGAACGCATCTGTATCAGGAATTTCTCTGATAGAGTTGGTCATTGCTCCTGAACCTAGTGTAGCTGCCAGACCGGCAACTGTTGAGCTGTGTCAGAGCCGGGCGCAATGGTCGACGTTATTCGTACCCACCACGGATCTCATGAATTTCTGGTGCAGATAGTTCTCTTCGTTTGTACATTTAGCGGAAGAGAATGCCATGATAGCATCAGGGCCTTTCGTGTTTCTTATTTCTGTGAATTTTTTTGCGACTAAATCAAGAGCTTCATCCCATGTTGCTTCTTCGAATTTTCCGTCTTTCTTGATGAGAGGAGATGTTATTCTCTTATCACCCTGTACAAAGTCAAATCCGAATCTACCTTTAACACAGAGGTGTCCTTCATTGGGGCCGTCATTGTGTCCCATAGCTTTTACAAGCTGCCCCTCTTTGTTTGTATAAAAATCAATTTTACATCCCACACCGCAGTAGATACATATGCTGGATTCTTTTTTCAGATCCCAGGACTGTCCTCTTCCAAGCACCTGCTGGAATGATAATGCGCCTGTAGGGCAGAGCTGAACACAGGTACCGCATGCAACACATGTAGATTCCCCTATTTTCGCCTCCACATCTGAAGTAAGACGAGCATGGCTTCCTCTCCCTGTGAAATCCCATACATTCATAACCTGGATTTCCGAGCAGGCTTTTACGCATCTTCCGCAGAGGATACATTTGTTCTCATCTCTTTTAAGTGCTTTGCTTGATACAAAATCTTTCTGTCTGACGTTTTTCGGGAAATCAGAGTTACGCAGCTCAACGTCATACTTATTGCAGTATCCCTGGAGTTCGCAGTCGCCGCTCCAGTCACAATTGAGGCAGTTGTGGTCTCCCTCAGATAGAAGCATTTCAAGAACTCCCTTACGGATTTCTGTCATCTCTTTGTCTTCGGAAACTACATCCATTCCATCAGTGGCGGGTTCGGTACATGAAGCTTTGATCATGGTCCCGTTGACCTTGACCATACAGAGTCTGCATGCTCCTGTTTTGCTAATTTTAGGGTGATAACAGAGGTGGGGGATATCAATCCCGTTTCTGGATGCTACTTCAAGAATAGTATCTCCTTTGACCCCTGAGATCTCCTTACCATTAACCTTAATCGTAATTTGATCACCATTCATACAAATATCTCCAACAGGCATTTTTTATTATATTTTTTTTTAAACTCTAAATAAATTCGAGGAATAATATGTACTTTGAATTTTTAATATATATTAAAAAGTAAATATACATTTATAACAATTATTCATATGAATTTAAGATAAAGTTCATATGAGTGATAAATTATTATTAAAAGAATTTGTAAATAATAAAATAGGTGTAATGTTAAAAATAGCTCTTTATTATATCTTAAATGACATGTTAAAGCTGTTAAAATTTGGAAAATATAATAAAGAAATAAATTCCGTATTATAAAAATGTCACTTATGAATGTTTGGTATTATCAGAATTATTATGTTTCGAATGACATGTTAAAGTGTACAAATCATCTCCGAATGTAAAATTTAAGTTGACCGTTAAAAACGGTAAGTTAAAAAAAGTTACACAAAAAAATATAAAAATAATTTAGTTGGAGGATTTGATTAATGAGTAACAATAACTTCGCAACAAAAAGGTGGTTTATTGCAGCCATGGGTACATGTCTTCAGATATGCCTTGGTACAGCGTATGCCTGGTCTTATTTTCAGAAACCGCTTGCAACTGCTTTCGGCTGGTCTCAGAGTTTAACAGCATGGGCTTTCTCTCTTGCAATCTGTTTTCTTGGTCTTTCTGCCGCAGTTGGAGGAATTCTGCTTCCTAAGGTTGGTCCTAAAAAACTCGCTATGGGTGGCGGTTTTCTATTTGCTCTCGGATATCTGACTGGAGCAATTGCTCTTAAGTATCAGAGCGCTCCTCTTCTTTTCCTCACATATGGTGTAATAGGCGGATGCGGACTTGGTTTCGGTTATGTAACACCGGTTGCTACCGTATCTAAGTGGTTCCCTGATAAAAAAGGTCTGGCAACTGGACTTGTTGTTATGGGTTTTGGTCTTGGTGCCCTTTTTATGTCAAAAATTTTCGCACCAATGCTTCTTGATTCTTTTGGCTGGGCCGGTGCTACTGATGTTGTAGCGCAGCAGGCAATTTTAGTTAAGCTGTTTCTTGCTCTTGGTGTTATTTTTCTTGTACTTACTATTCCTGTTGGATCACAGATTGTTAATCCCCCTGCAGGTTTCGTTCCTACAGGTTATACTCCTCCTGTAGTTTCTGCTTCTGCTTCAGCTGCAATGGATTCTTTAACAGCTAAAGAGGGTATTCTTTCAGGAAGATTTTTTGTTATGTGGGTAGTTTTCTTCTGTAATATAACTGCTGGTATAGCTATCATCGGTTTCCAGTCACCTCTATTTCAGGATCTTTGGGCTAAATGGGCCGCTCTTGATCTTACTGTTACAGAGAACAAGCTGATGCTTGCTGCTTACGGCGGAACTCTTATTGGTGTAACATCAATCTTCAATGGTCTTGGCCGTTTTTTCTGGGCTGCAATATCTGACAAAATCGGAAGAATCATGACATTCAGAATAATGCTCGGTTCGCAGATTGCCGCTTTTATAGCTCTTGCTTATGTTGGAAATCCATGGGTTTTCGCCCTTATTCTCTGCTATGTTCTTCTATGCTACGGCGGCGGTTTCGGAACAATGCCTTCATTTGTACTTGATGTATTCGGACCTAAAATCCTTGCGGTTGTTTATGGAACAATTCTTACAGCATGGTCTGCAGCTGGTATCGTAGGACCTCAGATGGTTGCTATGCTTAAGGATATTTATAAAGATACCCCCGCATCTGCAGCATACTGGACTTTTATTCTCGGCGCAGGAATTCTGACTCTTGGTTTTCTTGTTACTCTTGTTGGAAGCAACAAGCCTTTCGAAAAAAAATAATAAGTTAAGAAACGGACTGAATTTTTAATTTATAATGATCCCCGTCGCTATGCGGCGGGGATTTTTTATGGACTTTTGAATTATATTAACTGAAAAAAGGCAGCAAATTATTCCTGGGGGCACAGCGCTTCGCGCTGCGCCTGGAATGGGGGATTACGGGGGAGTTTCCCCCGTAATCCCCCATTTTCAGCGTATGCAAGGCATACGCACCCCTGAAAATAATCCACTACCAAAAAAAAGATGAACAAAACTATACATCTTTGTTGACATGGAGTTTGTCAGGAAATAAAATGGGAAATGGAAATATAAAAAATCTTTTATTTTAAGGAGACTGAAATGTCCGATAAAAAGATACTCGTGATAGATGATGATCCGGATATTCTGGAGTCTATCAGCGCCGTGTTAAGTTCTGAAGGATTTAATGTTTTAACTGCCATTGACGGTCATGATGGAGTCGCAAAATTTAAAAGTGAAAAACCTGATCTGGTCCTTTGCGATATGATGATGGAAAAAGTCGATGCTGGAAGCAAAGTTGCTGAAATGATTAGAAAAGAAGACAGCGTTACTCCGGTTTATCTTTTAAGCAGTATAGGGAATGCCACTGCAAGCAATATCAGTGTAACAGATCTCGGTTTTACAGGAGTTCTTCAGAAACCGGTTGATCCCGATACTCTTATTTCCCAGATAAAAAAATCACTTAAAGTTTGATTTTAGATTATTACTGATTGCATAAGCAATTAAAATAATGTGTAATAAGGCTGTCTCCTTTATGGTGCAGCCTTTATTATTTTACATCATGTCAGACAATATTATGTTTTTTTATATTTAACAGGTTGAATACTTAAAGTGAAATCTCCCGGCTACTTCGGCAGGCTCAGCACATCGCTTTCGGCCACCCTCTTTGATAAAGAGGGTTTTGATTCGGTCTGTTTTATAACCCCATTTATTAAAGGGGGAAGTTGAGCATGGCGAAATGGGGGGGTGGTCAAGTAAACTGAAAATTCCATGGAAATAAATACTTAGAATATTGTCTTGACAATAGTTATATATATGTGATTTTTTTAAAAAATTAACAGAGACGGGATTATGATAAAAACAAAAGTCAGCGCAATTATTCTCACGGCATCACTTCTTGCAGTGGTACTCTTTTCTGCCGGGTGTTCTTCATTTGTCCCCGAAGAGGATTCCGAGAGAATTACATTAAAATATCAGGCAGGTGAGTATGTCCTTCTGGATGATATAAACCGCAACAACGTGATATTCAGTAAAGGGAGCATCGTAAAACTTTTAGTAGTAACGGGAGATGACTGGGTTAAGATTTATGCCTATAATTCCACAGAAGAACTTCTTTCATCAGTGAGGTTTCTTCTCTTATATCTATTTGAAGATGATTTTCCCGACGAAAAATTCAGTCAGGAATTTCTCGACGCGGAACTTCTGAAAATAGTAAGGCCAAAAGGTTTACCTGAGCAGAGTCCGGAAAAATCAAAAAGCAGTACAAAAAAAGTAAAAAAGTAAAATAATAAAAAGGATAATTATAGTATGATTGAAGGTGCATTTACAGCTATTATAACCCCGTTTGAAAATGATAAGATTGATTACAATTCACTTGAGCTTCTTATAGAGAGGCAGATAAGTGCGGGTATCGATGGAATCATCCCGATGGGGACAACAGGTGAATCTCCCACAATCTCTTTTGAAGAGCACGAGGAGTTCATAAGAAGAGTGGTCAAAATTGTAAACGGCCGGATAAAGGTCATAGCGGGAACTGGTGCAAACTCCACAAGTGAAGCTATCTGGCTTACTAAGGGTGCCGAGGATGCAGGTGTGGATGCCACATTGTCTGTAAATCCCTATTACAATAAACCTACACAGAAAGGTCTTGTTGCCCACTATGAAGCGATTGCAAATGCTACAAAACTCCCTATAATTCTTTATAATATTCCCGGAAGATCCGGTATAAATTTTCTCCCGGAAAGTGTTGCCGAACTTCTGAATAGAACTGATCACATAGCAGCAATGAAGGAAGCCTCGGGCGATATAGCGCAGATGATGCGTCTCATTGAGCTCTGCGGAGATAAAATCTCTGTTCTCTCCGGAGACGATAATCTTCTCCTGCCGATACTGGGTATAGGCGGAAAAGGTATTATCTCGGTACTTTCTAATCTCCTCCCAGCTGATATTAAAAAAGTGGTAACCCTTCACAAGGAGAATAAGACAGAGGAGGCGCGGGCTCATTTTTATAAACTGCTCCCTCTCTGCAGGGCGATGTTCCTTGAAACCAATCCTATTCCGATTAAAGCGGCAATGGAGATGATAGGGGCATGCACGGGGGAGCTGAGACTCCCGCTTACACCGTTAAGTGATGAGTATAAAACAGTGCTGAGAAAAACCCTTACAGATTACGGAGTAAAGCTTAAATGAATATTGGAATCTGCGGAATAGGGGGGAGGATGGGGAACGCCATCCTGAGGATATCTACAGAGCGCGGCCACAAACTTGGTGCCGCCTTTGATGCTGACGGATCCCCTCTTTTAAATAAAAATGCGAAAGAGCTGGTTAATAATCCATTGGCAGAGTGCACCATCTCTGCCATTAATGCCGATGATCTGCAGAAGGTCGACGGTATAATTGATTTTTCCGCTCCTGCCGCATCGATTAAACTTATAAGAATACTTTCGGAATTAAAAAAACCGGTTGTAATCGGAACTACAGGGTTCTCCGATGCCGATGTTGCGGAGATAAGAGCCTGTTCAGAGAAGATACCTGTTATCCTCTCTCCTAACATGTCCCTTGGCGTGAATCTTCTTTTTAAACTGACAGAAATAGCGTCAATGGCGCTAACTACAGATTACGATGTTGAGATATTCGAAGCTCACCACCGCTTTAAAAAAGATGCTCCATCGGGTACCGCGAAGAGACTTCTTGAAATCGTAAAAGAGAACATGAAAGGGCTTTCCGGCGCCGCTGATGTAAACGGCCGTGAAGGTATAACCGGAGAGCGGACCGCCAACGAGATAGGGATGCACGCAATGCGGGGCGGCAATATCATAGGTGAGCACACTGTTTTCTATACAGGCCTTAATGACCGGATTGAGCTTACACACCGGGCTGCGAGCAGAGATGTCTTTGCCGAGGGGGCAGTTTCGGCAATGGAGTTTCTTAATAAAAAAAATCCGGGATATTACACCATGTACGATGTGCTGGGATTTAAATGAGCGAAGAAGATATAAAAAAAGAGGATGCTGAAACAAGGGAGTTTACAGAGAACCCCTTCGATCATCAGAACGCCCGTCCTGAAGACGTTGTGCGCCTCTTTTATATTCATGATGTTCCGATTATACCGGTAATCTCAAAAAGAGGTGTACTGATCGGGATCTTAAAAAAACAGAATATTATATCGGAACTGAGCGACATTGAACGTGTTGAAAAACTTAAGATTGATGAATTTATAACGCGCAATGCCGCGAGAATGTCCTTCGATGATCTTATACCATACGGAAAGATCAGAGAGTTTGTTGTAATAAATATATTCGGTGAGCTGCAGGGGACCTGGAGCCGTATTCAGCTGTTCACAGCCTGTGATAATTCTAAAGGTGTAAACCATGAGGTAGAGGTAAAGAAGCAGCAGGAGGATCAGGTCCTTGACTGGATGATCTATCTTATACTGGAGCATATCCCTCGAGCCTTATACGCCATTAATGAGAAGGGGCGGACCGTATTCTACAACAGCCATTTCGAGGATCTCTATGTCGAAAAGTTCGGTGAAGATGTAAATGTTGAAATGCTGGAAAAGCTTTTCAGTGATCCTGTTAAAAATGATCTGATTTCAAATGGCGGAGCGGGCGATCTCTCTTTTCATAACAGTGACCTTGATATTTTTTATGAAAAAGTACCCATGATGAGCGGTGACAAAAAATCGGGGTTTTTAATTTTTTGTGATAAAAAAAGTTCCGGTCCGGAAGAATTCAGCATCCCCGGTGTGGATTTAAAAGATAAATCTCTTCAGGATATAGTGGAGGCTGTAGAAAGGCACATAATTGTCGATGCAATACATAAGGGGAAAAATCTTGACGAGTCGGCGGAGAGATTGAAGCTGAACAGGCAGGGACTTAATTCAAAAATAAAAAAATTCAGCATTGAAGTAAAATAAAATCATTTTCTTTGTTTTAGATAGTCGATTATAATTTTTTAGTGTAGAAAAAATATTTATCCCCGCCGCCTTCGGCGGCGGGGATAGTAAAGTCTTTGTTTCTTTAGAAAATTTTAAGAGATAAATACATATAAAATTTTAATAAAACTGTATTTTTTTTAATATTTCTCTTGACTCAAAATTATCGGATATATAGTTTAACAATAACTCATAAGTGTCTTTGTTGTTTTGCCCCGAACACCTCTTTTGCTGTTTTATAATCATAAATATCTAATGAATAGAATTTAAGCAAAGGCATTTTTGGATTACCTCTTAGAAGAATAATAATTTAAATATACACAAAGGACAAACCATGCCAAAAGCCAGTGAAACGAATGTCAGCGAGAATGTTGAATCTGAAGAGATTCCTGTTGTTGACTTAAAACCTGTCGCGGTCAAAGGTAGTGATGCCTATAAGCTTGATCTGGGCGAGCTGAAAGCCAAAACTATCACAGAATTGTATAGTCTTGCTAAAGAGATGAAGCTCGAGGGTACTTCAGGTCTTAAAAAACAGGACCTTATCTTTGAGATTTTAAAAGGGCAGACCGAACAGAAAGGTCTGATCTTTGCAAGCGGTGTTCTTGAGATACTTAGTGACGGTTACGGTTTTCTCCGCTCACCGAATTACAACTATCTCCCGGGACCGGATGATATTTATGTTTCACCATCTCAGATAAGGCTTTTCGGCTTAAAAACCGGTGATACTGTAGCGGGTCAGATCAGACCTCCGAAAGATAATGAAAGATTTTTTGCGCTTCTTAGAATCGAAGCTATAAATATCCTCAGGAGAGACTGAATCTTGAGACTGAAGGGACCGAGATTGAGATGAGAATTATGAATCTCATGACCCCTATCGGTAAAGGTCAGAGAGCTCTTATTGTTGCTCCTCCAAGAACCGGTAAGACTGTTCTCCTTCAGAAAATTGCCAATTCAATTACAAAAAATCACCCTGAAATATATCTTATAGTTCTTCTTATCGATGAGCGACCGGAAGAGGTTACAGACATGGCCAGGTCGGTTAAGGGTGAGGTTGTATCCTCTACTTTCGATGAACAGGCTACACGTCATGTTCAGGTTGCTGAAATGGTTATAAACAAGGCCAGAAGGCTTGTAGAGAGGAAGATGGATGTTGTTATCCTCCTTGACTCTATAACAAGGCTTGCAAGAGCTTATAATCAGGTTGTCCCTACAAGCGGAAAAATTCTCTCAGGTGGTGTCGATTCAAATGCTCTTCATAAACCTAAACGATTTTTCGGCGCCGCCCGTAACATTGAGCAGGGTGGAAGTCTTACTATTCTTGCAACTGCTCTTGTAGATACAGGGAGCAGAATGGACGAGGTTATTTTCGAGGAGTTTAAAGGTACAGGCAACAGTGAACTTCATCTGGACAGAAAGCTTTCAGATCGCAGAATATACCCGGCAATTGATATAAATAAATCGGGTACAAGAAAAGAAGAATTACTGCTTGACGAAGAAGAGATAAATAAATTATGGGTATTAAGGAAGGCTCTCGCTTCCATGAGTGCCACTGAAGCTATGGAACTTCTTGTAGAGAAGATGAAAGCTACAAAGAATAATAAAGCGTTTTTCAGAGCTATGAACACTGCCTGATAAATGTCTGATTGAAGAAACAATATAAGTTACAGGAGATAAAAGCCATGAAACCTGGAATACATCCGGATTATGCTGAAACAAAGATTCACTGCGCCTGCGGGAACGAGATTGTAACAAGATCTACAGTTAAAGATCTTCATGTTGAAATCTGTTCAAATTGCCACCCTTTCTATACCAAGAAGGAGAAACTTCTTGATACAGCCGGAAGAGTTGATAAATTTAAGAAGAAATACAATATTAAATAGAATTTCGTTTGGCGTAACCAGCTCCTCACCTCTCTCTTCAGATACCTGAAAAAACCGTTCACACCAGCCAGAGATATTATAATCATCAGACTCCCTATTATAATCCGTAAGGTGATGGGATCGGAGAAAAAGGTAACTCCAAGAATTATCGCAAATACTATCCTTGATGACGAAACTAGTGAACCTGGTGCGGCATCGATATATTTATATCCCACAGTTATCAGCAGCTGTCCGGTGAATGATAGAACTGCCATAATTAAAATGTATAAAATATAAATTCCTGTTGGAATAACAAAAGAGGATGCTGTAAAAATTCCGCTTATCACTGTTCCTGTCTCCATGAGGTAGAAAAGGACAACATGAATGCTGTTGCTTTTTCTCGCCTCTCTGAGGAATGAGATGCCGAAGCCGGCGGTTATTCCAGACATGAGCGCGAATATATCCCCTTTGTTTATATCTGAAAATCCGGAACCGGAGTGTCCCGGGATCACTATAAGATAAATCCCTGCCATAATTATCGTAAGATACAGGATTACTGAATGTGTGTTTTTTTCTTTGTTTATCAGAGGGGAGAGGAGCATTACAAAAACCGGATAAGTCATATTAAGCAGATTGGCTTTGCTTACATTTGAGTATTGCACCCCCATGAAGAAGAAGATGACCGACAGAGCGTTGAAAAAGCCCCGCATATAGACAAAGACCGGTTTTTCCGGTTTTATCGTTCTGCGGGTGATTATTGTATAAGATCCTATTATTATAAATCCTGTTAAAAACCGGAGAAAAGCAAGCTCAACTCCGGTTATATCTGTGTCTGCGGTAATAATTTTTACAATTACTGTCCCTATGGCGAAGAAAAGTTCCGCAATTAAAAGGAAAAGGACTCCGTTACTCATGCCGCATTATGTTTAATTCCGGAAATCTTTTTATTTATGAAGATCAGTCCACCAATCCCGACGGTTATAAAGCATAGCGCTACAATCTGAGCCTGTGTAAGCCCCAGAGATGTAACAGGGTTAAGTCTTATAAATTCAACAGAAAATCTCGCGAAACCGTTCATTATCAGGTATATGAAAAACAGCGTTCCTGTTTTCAGCTCGTTCTTCCGTAATCTCATCAGTATAAGAAAGAAAATCAGTGAAGCAAAAGATTCAAACAGCGGTGTGGGGAATACGTTTACTGTAATAGGGACAATCCCGTTGGGATATGCCATTCCCAGTATGGAGTCTGTGGGTAAACCGTAGCAGCCGTCACCTGACGCGTGACATCCAAGGCGGCCTATGGCGTATCCGAGAGCCATTGCAGGGGATGTTGTATCGAAAATATTAAGTATCCCTTCATTATTTTTTCTTATTACAAACATTGCAGAGATAAATGAGAGTACAAATCCTCCGTAAACAGAGAGCCCGGCACCGGAAAAAATCATATCCGATGGGGAGGATAGAAACTCGCCGAAATTTTCAAATACATGAAAAAGTTTGGCGCCAATAATTGCAGATGGTATAATTACAATCAGAAGTTTGTAAGCCAGTTCCGGATCGATTTTTTTCAGGATAAATTCTCTTTCAAGTAGAAGAAAACCGATATAGAAAGCGAGTCCCAGCAGAAGACCGTAAGAACCAATTGTAATTAGTTTATAGTTAAAAAGTATCGGGTACATATTTTTCTCCGTAAATTAAACTGCATTGACAAATTTTTTTAATCATATCTCATAATCGCTTAAAACCAGTTAAAGTTCTGATATTCCTGTCTGGACAGGATAACAGATTTTTTTCAGAATTGCGCATGCTTCGCATGCGCGGGAGATGGGGGGGTACGGGGGCAGCGCCCCCGTAATCCCCCATCTCCCGGTACAGCGCGAAGCGCTGTACCCCGGAAATAAATTGCTGTCCCATGACAGTGGGACAGCAATTTATTTCATTAAAACTGATCTCTGATTAAAAAAGATTTAAAACATCTTTGTCAAGATATAATTTGCAGCAGGTCAAAAAGCTGCGGTATTTTATCTCCGCCGCGGCAAAGGCGCGGCGGAGCAGGTATACAACCGGTTTTTGATCAGTTGCAATAATTTTTTATTAACACTTTGCGGAATGTTTATTCAGACTATAGATGATTTACAGGATTAGAATATGAATGATGAAGAAAAGGTGGCTCTTTCCCGGAAAGGGAATGAATTCTTTAATAACGGCAATATGACCGAGGCTATAAAGTATTTCGTCAAAGCCGGTTATAGAGATGGAATAATGCGGGTTGCTGATTATTATTTTTACGATAAAAAACAGCCTTTAATTGCTCTTAAGTTCTACAAAATGATAAACAGAAAAGACCGTATTGATGAAATTAACGCAAGGATGATGTTCGCATTTAATAAAATGCTCAGTTCATCAAAAGATGATTCCGGATCAGAGGCCGCAGCCGTTGAGTCCAAAGAGGAGATTGAAGTTAAGATTCATCCGAAACTCAGACTGCTTGCGGAAGAGATAATACGGGACAACAAAGAGGGGAAGTGACATAGATGAAAAGATTCTATATATATATTACATTAATATTCTTAATGCTCAGTGTTAATAATTATTCATCAGAGATAGATACAACGGAGTATTTCAAAAATAAAGTCGTGGAGAAACGGCTCAGCAATGGAATTGTACTCCTTATGATGGATCGGGGATTTTCCCCCACACTTGCATTTCATATCGCATTCAGAGTCGGGTCTGTCGATGAAAGCTATAATACCTCGGGAGCGGCGCATATACTCGAACATATGCTGTTTAAAGGGACTGATAAACTGGGAACAAGGGATTACGGGAAAGAGAAACCGATTCAGAACCGTATCGAAGCAGTGGGTGAAACTTTAGACAGGCTGAGGCTGCAGAACCCCGCCAGCGGCGAGATAAAAAAACTTGAAGCTGAGCTTAAACGCCTTCAGAATGAACAGGCTGCGTTTGTATTGAGTTCTCCCTATGATATGCTTTATACTTCAAACGGCGGTGTAGGTTTTAACGCGTCCACCTCACGGGACATGACCGGTTATTATATTCAGCTCCCATCGGACAGAATTGAATTGTGGGCAGACATCGAATCCTCAAGACTGAAAAATCCCGTGTTCAGGGAGTATTACAGCGAAAGGGACAATGTTACCGAGGAGAGACTCATGAGGTACGACTCCAGTGGTGACGGACTTCTTCAGGAGGCTTTTTTTGCCGCGGCATACTCCGCTCACCCTTACAGACACCCCACAATCGGATGGGAATCGAATATAAAATATATGTCTGTCAATGATGTTAAGAAATTTTATAAAGAATATTATATCCCTTCAAGAATGACAATTACCATTGTGGGAAAGCAGGATACTGAAGAGACATACCGCATAATAAAAAAATATTTCGAGAATATAAAAACGGGACCTGAACCGGGTGAAATAAAAGTAATTGAACCAGCTCAACTCGGAGAGAAGAGAGTTAATATCTATTTTAAATCCCGCCCTTCACTGATGATCGGCTGGAAGAAGCCCACGGCTCCGTCAAAGCACGATTACGCTTTTGATATTATAGCTTCATCACTGGGGAACGGAAAATCTTCAAGACTATACAGATCCCTTGTACTTGATAAAAAACTTGCTTCAACTGTGTACGCTTGGAACAGCTCGCCGGGGTCACGATATGACAATATGTTTATAATATATGCCGCACCGGCAGATGGTGTAACGGCAGAGACTCTGGAGAAGGCAGTCTACGCCGAACTTGCCCGATTCAGAGATGAAGTGGACGCTGCGGAACTCACCAGGGTTAAAAATCTATCCGAATCATCGTTTATTTTTATGCTTGATAACAATGACGGTATTGCCGGCCAGCTCAGTTATTTCCAGACAGTTTTTAAAGACTGGAGATATATTGCCGATTATCTTGATAATTTAAAAAAAGTATCAGTGGATGATGTTAAAGCCTCCTTTGATTTTTATATCAGGGATAATTTTAAAACAGCGGCAGTACTGCATGATAACAGGAGCAGCAAATGAAAAAAATATATACCGGACTTGCAGTTTTCTCTCTTATTGCTATGCTTTCTTTTGATAAAACCGCGGCTGAGCCTGTTAAATCAATAGAGTCAGCTTTTATATCCTCTCTCCCTGAAGTGAAAAAACACAAAATGAAAAATGATATTAATCTTCTCTATCTGGAGGATGATCTCCCTGTAACAGTTATTTATGCATCAATATCATTCGGTAAAATGTATGAAACGGCAGTTAACGCCGGAATAGCCGATGTGCTGAGCAGAACTATTTCAATTGCCGGGACCGTATCCTATCCCGGCAACAGTATGTATCAGAAACTTGAATCGATCGGGGGTGAGATTAATATCTCAGCGGGATGGGAAACAATTGGTATCGAGATAAAAGTATTATCTAAATATAGCGATCTCGCATTTAATATTCTTGGCGATATCCTCAAAAATCCTGTTTTTGATGAGGCCGGAGCTGCATCTGCAAAAAAACTTGTTCTTGAAAAAATGAAAAGAGATAAGGATAAGCCTGATGAAACGGGAGTGCTTAAACTCCGCGAAATCATTTTTGGAGGTTCGGGATATGGAGCGGTGCCCACTGAGAATAGCATCGGCGCCATAGATCCGCTCAGTTTAAAAACTGTATGGAACAGATATGCATCCGGGGGGAATATTACTGTTGCAGTCTCCTCTTCGGAGAGTGAAAATGAAGTAAGAACTCTGGCCGATAAGGAGTTTTCAGCGGTTGCAAAAGGTGGCAGGGAGTTCTACACAATTGACAGGGATAAAATTATATCAAATCTGAAATCAGTTTCTGGGAATATTTATCTGATACCGGCTGAACTGGAGCAGGCTACTATTTATACGGGTACTCTGGCTCCGGAAATAAAGTATAACGGAAATTATGCTCTTTATATGATGAATTATATTCTGGGCGGCGGGTCATTCAGCTCAAGGCTTATGAATGAAATAAGGGTTAAACGGGGGCTTGCATATTCGGTATACTCCCTTGTGAGAAACAGAAGGAATACCGGTGTTTTTATATCTTTCGTGCAGACCCGTAACGAATCTGCAGCAGAAGTTCTTTCGCTCATTCATGATAATATAAAACTGATCTCTGAAGAACCTGTTGCAGAGGAGGAACTGCAGTGGGCAAAAGAATCTGTGAAAAACAGCTATGTTTTCAGATTCAGCACAATAAATGATCTCCTCGGGAACTTTCTTGAAGTGGAGTATAATGATCTCGATGCCGGTTATTTTAAAAACTATCTGGATAATATTAATAGAGTAACTGCTGATGATATTGTCAACGAAGGGGCGAAAATGTTCAGTCAGGGGCTGGTTACAGTAGTTGTAGGTAACCGGAAGCTTGAAAAGGACCTTTCCCGATTCGGAAAAGTAATCATTTGTGAATAGTTCCCCATATTAAGGGGGGGGAGGATCATAGCCCCTTAATGGCTCCTTCATAAGCCCCGCAGCGGTGTGCTTAGCTTGTCGAAGTAGGCTCCCTGCGGTTCCGGAAACGGAGTTTTTGGGACCGCACTACAGTAATTATTTCTGAATATAATTTTTAGTGTAAAAAATCAAAAATTATATATCCCCGCCTCATTCGGCGGCGGGGATAATAGAGTTTTCTATCTTTAGAAAAGATAAAAAATAGATACTGTTTTGCGCTAAAATGTGCACCAAACGGTTAACACCGGTTTTTTTATATTACTCTTTAAATGTATTATTACCGAAACTGTATTATAAATCAAGGAATGATTTATAACTCTATTTGTACATAATTGCAGAAATTTTAAGTTTTTACACAAAATCTGTATTAAATGGAGTAAATCGAAGTTCAAGGAAGAACGCATGACAAAAAAAATTGTTGATTTAATGTCTTATAAGATTGAAAAAGAATTAAAAGAGAACGGTTTTGGTTCCGGGGAGATTTGAATGAGTACTGAACTCGAATTGAATAAGCAGAAAGTCAGAGATGAACTTGAAAAATTAAAACATGAGTATAAGATAGAGCTTCCTCAGATTATATCAACCGCACGTGAATATGGTGACCTTAAGGAGAATGCCGAGTATCATGCAGCAAGGGAGAGGCAGTCCTTCGTAAAAGCACGGATAGGGCAGCTTATAGATCAGCTTAATCAGCTGAATGATCTGAATATTACCGATATTCCCGAGGATAAAGTCGGTTATGGTTCAACTGTTACGGTTATTGATACCGATTCTGATGATGAAGTTACTTTTACCTTTGTCTCTTCAAACGAGGTGAATCCTTCAGAGGGGAAAATTTCTGTCTCTTCACCTATTGGTGCCGCCATGCAGAATAAATCGGCCGGGGATCAGGTTGTTATTGTTATTCCTGCAGGGAAGAGAAACTATCTGATAAAGAAAATTGTAACTATACACGGCAATGAGCTTGTTCATAATGGATAAGGCGGAGATTTAATGTGGAGACGAGGGGGATCGAACCCCTGACCTCTTGAATGCCATTCAAGCGCTCTCCCAGCTGAGCTACGCCCCCATTTAAATCTATATTTTTTTATTGTTTTAAAATGTCAATGAAATATTATTTAATTATTAAAGTTGAGTAGAAGTAGCGAATTTTTTTCAGGCACAGCGCGAAGCGCTGTGCCTGAAAAAATAAATTGCTGTCTTTGATATTAAGAGTTGCTTTTATTGCGGTAAAAACTTATTGTATTATAGTAGCCGTCCTTTGCAGGCTGGTCTTGTTAACCGGTGATTTTACCGGTTGTTATCAATTAATCTGAGTAAAGTTTTTATCTTGTAGAATGACCGGTGATTTTGTTTTAATCGTACTGCCGGTTGAAAATAAATAATAAGGTTATATTATGCTTTTCACGTATGTGCTGGTTTTTCTGTTTTTTATCATATTTGCCGTTATAATGCTGTATATTCTCAGCGTATATGTTCTGCCGAAAAAGATCGAAGAGATTCAGAAGATGATCGATGCGGGGCAGACTAAGCTTGCTATAAAGAAGTTAACAGAAATTCTTGAAAAAGATGACCGTAATCCCTATGCTCATTACCTCCTTGCTGAAGCTTACAGAGCAGAAGGGAATAATCAGTATGCTGTACTGGAATACCGGCAGGTTTTAAAATTCGGAAGATTTGATGATAGAATAAGAGAAGTTACAATAAGGTCAACTCTGGCAAAAATATATAAAGATAAAAAATCCTTTGAAGATGCAAGAAAAGAGCTGCTGATTCTTACAAAACTCGATCCTGCGAATTTTGAAAACTTTTTTGAGCTTGGAATGATTTCTTATGATCTGGGACAGCTTGATAAGGCTACAAATTATTTTAAAAAGAGCGCTTCGCTGAATGCAAAGCATGATAAATCATTTTTTTATCTGGGGCATATTTATTATAAAAACGGGGTTTATGCCGATGCAAAGCAGTATTTTCTTAATACTATAAAACTCGATCCTTTGAATTATCAGGCTCACTATTATCTCGGGCTGGTTCTCAGGCAGCAGGGTGATTACGAATGGGCTCTGAAGGAATTTGAAGTATCAATGAAGAGCGATGATCTTAAGGTCAAGAGTCTTCTTGCCCGCGGTACATGTTTTATGGAGAAGTCACAGTTCCCGAAAGCTGTAATGGAGTTTGAGAGAGGGGTTAAATTTGCCAAGAAGGGGAGCGATACAGAGCTTAATCTGAGATACTTCCTTGGCGAGTGCCAGGAGAAGATGAGAGATGTACACTCGGCAATTATCAACTGGGAAAAAATTGCAGAGGTGAATCCCAAATTCCGTGATATTCAGGCCAAACTTGCCTCTTATGCCGAATTCAGACAGGATGACCGGATAAAGGACTTTATGATTGCGGGACTTGCCCAGTTTGAACATATGACAAGAAAGATTGTTGCCGGGATGAATTATAATATAACCGATATTGAAATAATCAGCGATACAGAGATAGAGATAATGGCCATTGAAACTGAAGGGAAATGGCGTAACACCAGACAGTCAAATAGGATTATAAGAATAAACAGAACAACTGAAACTCTCCCTGAATCGTATTTAAGACAGATACATGAAACCATGAGGCCGAGAAACGCCACAAGAATTTTGATTATAACTACAGGTGAAGTCTCCCCTAAGGCGCTTGAATTTGCGAATACAAGACCTATTGAGATAAAGGGGAAAACTGAACTTGTGGAGCTTCTGAAAAAAATATAAATGACATGAATCATATTAAAAGTCTGCTGAGATCAATTCCATTTCTTCTTCATTTGAATAATGAGGAGGCCGGGTTTTTTTTCAAGTCGGGAAGGCTGGTATCCGTAAAGAAGGGTCAGCTGGTCGATATAAAGAAAACCAACTCTCTAAATATCGTAATCGATGGTATTTTTGAAATTGAATCGATTGCAAACAGAGATATTGTCTACCTATCCCCTGGATCCTTTTTCGGATTTTTACCCTTTATTGAAAATAGAAAAAAGGGGAATGTAAAAGCCCTTGTGGACTCCCGTATATTTGTAATCGGCGAGGATGACCTGTATAAACTCTTTCTCATGTCCCACAAGGCCCTGAGGGGTTATATTAAGATGATAGAGAGTCTTAATTTTGACATTTCAGACACCGGAAAAAAATATTTTGATATTAAAGGTAAAGTGGTAACTGTTTTCGGAAGAAAAGCTGGTTCCGGTAAAACACTTCTTTCCTCTCTTCTCGGGTTGTCGCTCTCTTCTGAGAAAACTATTATTCTTGATTTATCATACAGCGGCAGATCTCTCTTTGATCTGTTCAAACAGAAACTGACTGTACCCCTTTCGGAAAAAGATAATGAAAGGGGAGCGGCGGAATCGCTTCTGAATGACCGTATTGTAAAAGTGACTGAGAACCTTCATCTGCTTAATATCTCATTTTCGGCCAGAGTCAAGGTAGATCCCGCAATTCTCGGGCCGATACTCTTTATACTCTCCAGGGAATATAAATATATAATAGCCGACCTTTCAGATAGTGATGAAGATCTTAGAAATAAAGTTTTTGAACAGACCGATTTTGTATTTGCACTGACGAATTCAAAAAAAGAGATGGATGATGTGCAGCCGGTTTTTGACAGGCAGCTTAAAGAGGGGCAGCGTGTTTTCTATGTAAGGAATAATTTTTTCTCGAAAGAGAGCGGGCAGTTTTACGGCGGTTACATTTTTAACAGATGTGAAGGATTCAGTGACGGCGGCGATATCTCTATACTCGAAAATTATATTTCAGAGGGGAATCTCGATAATTACCGTAATGCTGTAACTTCGAAAAACAGAGCCATTGTAATACAGTCAGCACAGCATGAATCTGTATTGCTCGGTTCACTTATGCTTGAATTGAATAGAGGGGGGAAAAAGTTTGATTATATATACTCCTCATCCTACAGCTATTTTTTATCCTGTATGCTTCTTCTTTCTGATGATTATAATACATTAAATGAAAATATGAGGAAATTCTTCTCATCCGGGCAGTTCAATAAAATATTTGAAATCACTTTCCCTGATAAATATATATTTAAATCGGGCAGAATACTTAAGTATGCAATGGAGCTTGCCGGCTCCAAACGGGCGGAGATGTTTCAATCTTTACCTCTTTCCTATATCAATTCCGGGGGGACACAGCGGATATTCAGCACCGGATCACTTCAGCACCTCATGGCGGCCAGTCTTGTTTCGGAACCTCTATGTGAACCGGTAGAATTTGCCGGTGAAAAATGCTCATCGGGATTTCCCGGAAATTATGTTCTCCCTTCGCACCTGTTGCGAACGGAAGCTGCTGAAATATTTAATATTACAATCAGTAATAAAGAACATCTCTCTTTTACTGATGATAAATACAGCAGTTTTTTTATTAACTATCTTGAAGCATCTGATGAGCAGAAGATGCCGCAGCCGGAATATATGGACCAGTCTAAAAAATTAGTACTTGAAGTATCTGAAAACGAGTTTAAGTTTGACAAAATTTCTGAAAACACAATGAAGTTATCTCAAATGCTGATAGCTAGAATCATTTAAAGAGAGGGTTGGTTTGAGATCTGCAAAAACAAATGCTTTTCAGGCGGCGGTTTTAATCTCCGGAGTCATGTATATTATTATCGGCGCTGCCTTTATATTCTCACCCCTTACAATTTTCCAATTTTTTGCTGAGAATGTTTCTGAAAACTGGATTGACCTTGTCCGGGATCATGAACTGGTTGCACCTATGTATTTTACCGTAAGGGCCTTCGGTGTTCTTCTACTGACATCAGGTTTTCTCATGATTATGCCGCTTTTTGATCCATTGAAGTATCGCGGGATTGCATATCTTAATGGTGTTCTATTCCCTTTTATCTCCGCAGTGATACTGTTGAAAAACGGGCTTTTTATCGGAGTAAAAAGGGATGATTCTATCCATGGCAATTATATGCATTTGCCCATTGTCATATTCGGGATAATTCTGAGTGTTGTATTTTTAATAGTACTTCTGACTCTTCTCTTAACCAGGAAAGACGCAAAAGAGGGCAGGGAATAATTTTTTTAATTGAAAAATATTAACCTGATATGTATACTGTATAGTAATTAGTATAAATTGTTGTGAAAAAATTTGCCGATGGTTTTATGGTTAGTTATTTTATAATATCAACAAATAATTGAATTGGAGTAGAAAATGGATCTGAATTTAAAAAAGACAGGGAATGATATTACAATATATTTAGAGGGAAGACTTGATGTTCATCTTTCCGCTGATATAGAAAAAGAGATTAATAAGCTCATTACCGCCGAACCGTCCTGTAATTTTGTCCTTAATCTGAAAGATGTAGAGTATATGAGCAGTTCAGGTCTTCGAATTTTTGTTTCAACCATGAGAATTCTTAAAGAGAGTAAAAGAAAACTTGTACTCTGCAATATGAACAATGCAGTTAAAAAAATATTTGAAGTCGTAGAATTAACAGATATGTTTGATATTTTTAACTCTGAAGCCGAGGCTCTTGATTTTCTGAAAAAAGCCTGATCAGCGGTTTATGTTGAAGATTAGAGAGAGTAAAAAAAAACAGGGAAGTTTTTTCAGTAATCTTTTAACTGATTATAAAAGTCTGATCGATCCTGATAAGGAGAATATTCTGTTAGATGCTGTTTCTCTTGGTATGGGGAACAGGATTGCTTATCAGAAGTTTTCCGGTTTTACCTGGCCTTTGTGGTTGTCGGAAGCAGAGGATTTTTATTCTCTCAATTACCGTTCTACACCCGATCCTCTGCTCCTGAATTCCAGTTTCCGGGAGTGGCAATCTTTTACAAATTTTTTTTCCAGCGAAGAACTTCAAATTGATAGAATCGGAATGATCTCAGGTCCGGGGAATTCCTCATGGTCTCTGGAATTCTGGTATTTCAGTAATGGCATTCTTTATCATCCTCAGAAACATTTAGAACATATTAAACCTGAAAGAGATTATAAAACAGGCGGGATTCGTATTACGGGAAATCTGGGCAATTCTCATTTTAAAGAGAGTATAGCCGGGGCAAAATCTGACATAAATGAAGCTCTGGTTTCTTATGAAATTAATTCGGGTAATGCAGATGATCTGCTCTTTGCGGTGGTGCGTCCCTATAATTCTATTGCAATAGGCGGTGTAAGCAGTATCAATTTTGATCCGTCGGGATTGTTTTTGAAGATTGACGGTAAACAGGTTGTTGCTTTTGAGAAAAAGCCCGATTTTATCGAGACCGGATCGGGTATTACAGGTGATGCGGACTGTTACTCCAGAGGTTTTAACGGTTCTGTCAGCTGTAATTACGGCATGGCGTCTATGGCCATGGGGTTTACTCTCAAGAAAGGGGCAAATGTTCTCAACTTAAGGATTGCCCTGGACAGCAGCAGGTCATTGTCACCATATAAGTTTGATTATAGCAAGTCCTTCCGAGAATTTCAGAATTTTTCTATAATGAGAATGGGTGAAGGTTTGAAAATGGAAGTTCCTGATGAAAATTTTATAAAAAATTTCCATCAGTGCAAGATAACTCTTTTTAATAATAATTCAGGTGATTTTAATACTGAAAAAATCGAAGGGTTTAGAAATCTCTATTTTTTCTGTTACTCAATGAACAGAGCGGGCCTTGAAGTGGAAGCAGAAAAGCTTTTTAACCGGATGCTCGATAAATTTAATTATAACATCAAGAGTCCTGAATATATACCGGTAATCAGCGCATCCTGGCTGCTTAATTCGTTTTATGAGTGTTATATTCATAAAAGAGACCCGGAATTTCTCCAGGGTTATTTCCCGGTTATAAGAAAGATCGGGGATTATATATATAAGTTCTCAACAAGCATGCATTCTGTCGCGCAGCTTCCTGGTAATACCCATAGTAATCTTTATATACGGGAAGCCTCTGAGTCCGATTTTATGATAATTCTCTCTGCCATGATAAATGTTTCTTATCTTTCAAGGTGCATGGGGATTTTTGGAGATGAAGTAAAGTATAAGAATGAAGCCGACAGGATTCAGTCTATAATAAAAAATGTGATAGAAAAACGGAGAGCAATCTCTCTGGAAAATTTTTCATCTTTCAGTTCTTTAGTTTCTCTACCTGATGCAGTTGTTTCGGGATATAAAGAGGATGATTACAATGACTTTTTCTCAAGTTTTACAGATGAGAGGAATTTCCCGATATTAGAACGTCTTTCGGGAATTGATCTTTTTTCAAGCGCGCTGGTTTTAATTCATTTAATCTCTCTTAAAGATCATAGATTTAATCATTTCAGTAAAAAGTTTTTTTCATTGATTGATGATTATTTTATACTCCCGGAGTTTATAGACCCTGTTCTTAAAAGAGGGGTGAGAGGGGATGGTAATATGAAAATTATTGCCGCTCTTATTCTTATTATTCAGCGGAACAGAGTTTTTCTTGATCGTCCCGACCGGCTTGAGCTTTTTACAGTACCCGAAGCTCACTGGTTTAAACCGGGTAACAGAATTAAAGTCGATGACGCTCTGACAAGATACGGTAAAATCTCATTTTTATCGGAAGCTTCCGATGATGAGATAAAAATAACTTTCATAGGACTCCCTAAATTTATACCATCAGACATTATGATAAATTTACCCTTTGAAACTTCAATAATAGAATCGGATGATTTTATACTTAAAAGAAAATCCGGAAATAGCTATATTATCAACGGCTGGCCTGCAGTAATTAGATTCCCATTGAATAAAAAGAATAACCCGGCCGGGACCTCAATTCAGCACTGAAAGAATAATTGATTTAATTGCCCTTTATGCCGATTATAATTAATGGTAGATGCTATAAACATTAATCGGCATTTTTGTAATTCCGTCGAGACTTGGGCCTTCGGGATTAGTTTTATGGTAAGTACATGTATTATTTAAATTCAGGCTTCGACTCCGCTCAGCCAGCGTAATAACGGCTTAGCCAGCGGATCAATCGCTCCCTGAGAGTATAAACCGCTCAAGTAGCGAATAAACCGTTCCTTTAGCGGATAAACCGCTCCCTGAGCGTAGCCGAAGGGTGAAATTTCTTAGTTAAAAAAAGTGATTATAAATGAGAGGAATATGCTTGTTCCATTTCTTATAACAGCGATTATTATTCTGGGAGCGATAGTTTTTTATCTCTACTATCTTGCACCTAAGCTTAATCCGAAGAATAAAGCTGAAATTCTTCTGAACGAGAATCGTATAGATGAAGCAATTGTTGAGTTTAAAAAAGTTCTTGAGCAGCGTCCCCTTGATTCAACTATTCACTGGAGGCTGTCAGGACTCTATTTGGGTCAGGATAAAATTGATCTGACAATAAATCATCTTGAAAATATTATAGAAATAAACCGGTATAATGCTGATGTTGAAAAGGGGGATGTTTATAAACTTCTTGCAGATCTTTATCTTCAAAGAGGGGATAAGCTAAAGGCTTTTGAAAAATTTTATGAACTTCTGAAAGAGTATCCGAGTGATTCTGAAGCTTTGTATCATGTGGGTTTCATGTCGTTAGGACAGGAGATATTTGAAACAGCATATAGACATCTTGAAACTCTCTCCCGGTTAAAAAAGAAGAATTTTGAAATACTATTCGGAGCAGGAATTGCAGCCCTGCAGAGTCAGAGAACTACGGAGTCAATTGCACTTTTTGGAGAAGCTCTTTCACTTCAGCCCGATTCAGATATAACAAATATTGCCATGGCCTTTGCTTTATACCGTAAAAAGGACTTCAAGACTGCTGTCAATTATGCAAAACATATTGTTGATAATTCAAAAGATGAGGATGCTCTTCTGGTCGGGAAACGGCTGCTGGCTTTTTTATATATTGAAACAAAAAAGAATGCCATGGCAATAAAACTATTTGATGAACTGAAAGAGTACTGTGTGCAGAATGACTACGATGAGGAATTAAAAGTTATGCTGTACGATTTCGGATTTGCTAATCTAGTTGATGACAGGAAAGAAGAGGCATATGCCGTCTGGAATCAGCTTTATCAGAAAGAGAGAAATTTCAGGAATGTGCTGGATCTTGTTACAAGGCTCAGGAAAGAGATGGAAATAAAACCCGGAGCAAAGCCCGATGACTCCAAGCCTGTGATAACCGAAGCCGGCACATGGAGAGATAAGGCATTTCCCGACAGGTTTTTATGGAATATATGCGGCTTGAAGAGCGAGCAGAATATGGATCTGCAGAGTATTATTGCGGCAGGGAGAACTTCAGGATCGAGGGAGAGAAAAATTTCCGATGATTCCGAAAGTCCAAAAGAGTCTGCTTCAGCGATACAGGAGATGTATAAACTTGATGCTGAAAGCTTCAGAAGCGTATCATACCGGGTATGTGAAAAATTAGGACTTGTTATTGATGAAATTATGACAACATATCGCGAGTCAGACGGCGTTGATTTTATGGCTACCCAGAAAGAGGGGAAGGCTAAGACGCTTATATGGGTCAGAAGATGGAAAGATGCCAATATCGGTGAGATACCGCTTAGAAATTTTGCTCAGGCGATAAATGATACCAAGTCTAAGCAGGGGTATTTTATTACAACATCTCCTTTGTCACCAGCCGGCGAGAGTGCGCTGAAGGGGCTTAGCAAGGTAACAGTTGTTTTCCCTGAGGAACTTGCCGGATTATTAAAAGGACTGGTTTAGAATTAAAAAATATGAACACTCCGCAAACTGCTGTTGTTAAAATTACCGCTATATCTTCAAATAATTATTTCAAGGTGAGCCGGAAGAACTATCCGGATAATCTCATTTACTCTCTGAAGCACTCCGGGATGCTTGAAATCCCTTTTCTTATAAAAACAGACTCAGGTTATGACATTTTTACATGTCATAACCGTATACAGATACTGCGTGATTCCGGTATGGAGGAACTGACATGTTTTATACTCGGCAAGGCTGACGTTGAGTTATTCATGAAGCATGTTTCATTAAAAGCATACAGAAACGAGCTTGGTCCTTACGGTAAACTGAAAGTACTGTCGGTACTTAATACCTACTTTAAAACAGATCAGCAGACAGTTAAAAATTACTGCATTAAAGTTCTTAAACTCCCTCTTGATGTAATTGAAAACGGGGTCTATCTCAGTAAGATCCTCAGTTTCCCGGCATCACTGATTGATTATCTTGATGAAAAAGATATAAGTTTTAAAACAATAAAAGACCTGTCCCGGATGCCTGATGATTGGCTGAGTCTGATCAACAACTGGCTGAATAGTCTTCCGGTAAGGGTTAATATTTTTAGAATGCTGTGCGATTATCTTTTTGATATCTACAGGCGGGGGGATAACATCCCCATTCTCGAAATTTCTTCATATAGCGATGACAAAGCTTTGTACGATGCGGTTTTCCGTATCAGGCACCCTGAGTTTTCCATGTTGAAGAGCAGATCGGAGAGTATAATAAATGATTTATCCAGAGGGGGGATATCTGTCGATTTCCCTGAGTATTTTGAAAGAAAAAATTTTACTATAAAGCTTGATATAGATAAACGGAGCGATTGCGAACTGCAGCTGAAAAAAATCATAGATATAGATGCTGAAAAAATAAAAGACCTTATATCTCTGTTGTAGAATTAGTGAAGCGTATCCCCCTCGTCATCCTTCAAATCCTTCTGATTAAGAATATCTGTAAAATTTGATAGAGAGAGAATTATACTGTTAAAGATAAAACCGGTCATAATAAACTTTGTAAATTTTTCATTGGTGCTGTACAGGGTAAATAACTGGTGTGTAACGTAAATGCAGTTATCCATAATCTCCTGCAGAAGAAGATCCTTCTCCGATTTTTTTTCATCCGGGACAGATTTTTTTATTATCGAAGCCTGTTTGGATTCATATATAATAGCTTCCAGAAGATTCTGAAAAAACTTATCAAAATCTTCTGTATACTTTACTTCGAATCCGTTTAATAGTTTAATCATTTATCATTAACTTGTTTTTTAATATTGTCAAATTTATCTTTAAGAAGGTTCCCGAGACTTGATGAAGATGCTTCATTGCTGTTTTTCAGGAATGAGTTGTAGTCACTGAGTTCCTCTTTCTTCTGAGCTCCTGTCTCACTAAGTATAAGTTTCTTTGATGATGCCTGTATATCTTTTACGGTTACAGTCAATTCTTTGCCGGTTGTATAATTCTTCTGCATATCATTGGAAGCGGAGAGTTCATTTTTTGGGATGAAACCGAGCATTCCGTTTTCAAGTCTCAGATTTACTCCGCTGTTGTTTACGCTTTCAATTATACCTTTGCGGGTTTCATTTATCATGCTGTCTGATGATGCCTGCCATGGATCTGATTCTCCAGTCATAAGCTGCATGGATATTTTTCTGCTGTCACGGTCTATTGAAATGATCATGGAGCTTACAATGTCTCCGCGTTTCAGTACATCTTCGGCTTTGTTTATTCTTTTTGTGTGGCTCATTTTTGAAACATGTATAAAACCTTCAATGCCGGGTTCAATTTCAACGAAAGCTCCCTGCGGAATCAGATTAACGACTTTACAGCTGAGTACCTGGTTTTCACTGTAATTTTTGATATTTGTCCATGGCTCGTCGATGAGCTGTTTTAAGCTTAATGTAATTTTATTTTTATTCCAGTCGATGCCGATGATTTTTGCTTTAACTTCATCACCCTCTTTAAAAACAGAGAGGTCGGCAGATCTGCTCCATGAGATTTCAGATTTAGGTATCATCCCTTCGATACCGTCAAGGCTTACGAACATCCCAAAATCATGTTTGGATGCGATTGTTCCGGAAACTGTATCACCCTCTTTAAGGCTTATTTTAAGGCCGGCTTCTTTCTCTTTTTTTGCTTCATCGAGCAGAACTCTTCTTGAGAGAATTATATTTTTACCGTTTTCTTTGAATTCAATTATTTTGAAGACAAAACTCTTATTCAGATACTTAGACTTATCATCAGAAGCTTTTGTGTCAATCTGAGAGTAGGGACAGAAGCATCTATGACCTGAAATGGTTACATTGTATCCACCCTTAACTTCCGCAGAGACAAGACCTTCAATTGGCATATTGTTCTGAAATGCAGTAAGGAGAAGTTCCGGAGTTACTTCACCTGAACCGATTTTTAATCCGGCTTTAATTTCTCCTCTTTTGACGGAGACTATATAAACAGTAACTTTGTCACCCTTTTTGTAGAGGAGATTTCCATTTTTATCTTTAAGTTCACTTGTATCTATAAGTGCTTCACTTTTACCGGAAATGTCGAGAAAGGTATCCTCGGCGCCAATGTGAACTATTGTAGCTTCTATTTTATCCCCTGCCGAAAAGTCGTCTCTTACCTTTAATGAATTCTCGAAAAGTATTGAAAAGTCCTCGTCTTCCGCGTCATCTACAGCAAATTTATCACTCATTTTTTAAATTCCTGGAAATTATTTTAATTTTAATAACCCAGCTTAAATTTAGATTAATCTGATAATCAATGAAAATATATCTTTTACACCGCAAAGCGCAGAGTGAGAGATATATTTTTATCTTTTATTGAATAATGCGATTCAGCCGGTAATTATATTAATTCAATAATTATATATCATTTATCATTGTAAACCTTTTTTTAGGGGGATGGGGATTATGCAATAAAAATCGTTGCGGTCTATTTCAAGGCGTATGCAGAGCATACGCATCCCGGAAAATAATCTGTTATCGTAAAAATCGTTGATGATTTCGAATGATTGGGTTTGTGATTTTAAAAGTAAGCAGCAAACACAATTCCGGGATCAGAGCTTCATCTGCATGCTTGTTACATCATGTTCATTAAATCCCAGTTTCCTGTAGAAATCAAGAACTCCGGAATTACTCCTTCTGACCTGAAGATTTATTTTAGGGCAATTGAGGTCTTTAAGTCTCTGTATTGAAAATTCAATTAGCATCCTGCCGCATCCGGTCCCTCTATAATCAGGGTGAACTCCGAGATAGTTCAGCCATCCTCTATGACCATCATAACCGGTCATGACCGAACCGATTATTATATTATCTGATTCTGCAACAAAAAACAGTTCCGGCTGAAACGACATCTTTAATTCAATATCTTTTACAGGATCATTTGACGGTACGATTAGTCCGCAGAGATTCCACAAAATTATTAATTCTTCCTTATCGGTCTCAGTAAAATTTCTTATTAAAATTTTATTTTTCATGTATATTGTATACAGTAATATTTACATTCCTGTCAATTTTTTTTAAGGGTTTAGTGTATGGGGAATATTTACTCTGTGTTAATTTTACAAATTGAGGTTTTTTTATAATGAGTAAAGTAGAATTCATTGAAGCTGATGATTATTACGATATGGCATGTCAATGGAGGAGAGAAGGGGAGCTTGAGAAAGCAATTGAATGTTTTAAACATGTTATCGAATTAAATAAATTCTTTATCTATGCTTATGTGGATATGGCAGATGTTTATGCTGTCAAAAGAGATTATCATGCAGCTGTATCAGTTCTTAAAAGGGCGGTTAAGCTTGATCCGCAATTCGATCTTCTTTATTATAATACTGCAAAATATTTATATAAATGCGGAGATTTTCCCGGTGCGGTTAAATATATTGAAGATGCAGTTGAATTAAATAGTACTGAATTATATAACAGGGTCAGGTCTGTTATATTAAAGAAAATGAAAATATAAAAAACCCCCGCCGGGATGGCGGGGGTTTGTGTGACTTGTGTTTTCTATATTTACGACGGCAAACTTATAAACAGTCCGCTTGGATCAACCTCGTTACGCAGTATCTGAAGAATCTCTTTTGATGGAGTTTCTGTTACAGGTATTGCTCCCGCTGGTCTGACAAGCTCAAATCCTGATGCAAGCTGTGCAAGTTCAGGTGAAACACCGGGATGCAGAGTTTTGATTCTCATTCTGTGAGTCTCCGGTTCGAAATCGTAAACTCCCGCTGAAGTAATTACTGCAACCGGCCCGTTGTTTAGTAATCCTGCGTTTTTTCTGCTCTCCCCCCCTTCAAGCCAGCCGGGAGAAGTTATGAAATCCACTTTTTTTGCAAACTTATTCTGATCCTGAAGACCTACATAAATGAGCTTGTCCACAAGAGATGATACATCGTTGTTTCCGCCCGATCCGGTAAGTCTTACTTTGGGATTTGTGAATTCTGAACCGATCATGTGTGTATTGGCATTCCCGTACATATCTATCTGGGCGAATCCAAGAAATCCCTTGTCAACCATCCCTGCTGCTGCCTGACCGAAAGAGTAGGACATCTCCATGATGATTGGAGATTTCCGCCATGTCATAGGTCCCCCTACGGACCATGGCATCTCAAGCTGCTCCGGATCCTGTCCGCCCGACTCATAAACAAAAGTAATGTGCGGCGCGTGAGTCTTTTTAGCCAGAATGGCTGCAACCATGGGCAGACCCGTTCCTATATATATAACCTCGTTGTCCTCGATCTGTCTTGAAAGAACATAAGCAATCATTTCGAGAGGGTTCATTGGTTTATCGTTTGACATTTTTTTCTCCTTGTTAATTAAAGAATTTTAAGAAATGACCGGATTAGTCAATATCCTTGACGTCCATACCGTTTTCCCATATCTTGTAAACAAAGCTTACGCCGTCAGTTTCATTGTTCCCTTCGGCCGCCTTTGCTCTTCTTCTGCTTTTCGTAACCCAGTCGAGTCCGCCGACTTTTTCGATCAGTTCGTTAACATTCTTAGTCCCCATGATGAATTCGTCGAAGAATTCCTTGCAGCGCTCTTCGCTTTCATTGGCCCATGAGAAGAATTTTTCCCAGAAATACCGCATCCAGTAGTATTCGTTAGGCATGTATCCGGGTGCTGCACCGAATGGTAGCTCAACTACGGCATCAATATTATTGAAAGGTATCTGTGCACCCTTCGCATGATAACGGATGTCATAATTAGATACAATCTCTTCGCATGTTATGATAACTTTTCTTGACGCTGCGGCAGTTGCAATATCGTTAACTGCAGGTCCGTAGAATCTCGCGTTGCCGTACATATCCGCGGCATTGACATGAATAATGACTACATCCGGGAAAATTGCGGGGACAAATACGCATGGATCGCTGTCTTTTGACATGGGGTTCTGCATAACTTTCAAGTAAGGATTATGATTGATAATGTCAGAGCCGAGTCCCTGTTTTGAAAAACATCCCGGCATACCGAGCTGGGCTGCTTTAAATCCCTGTGCCATAAGTCCGTGGCTCCAGTCCGAGATGATTTTAACTTTGCCTTCTTTTAAATTACGGGAGAACATCTTGTCTATCCCCCTCATTTCGGCACCGGTGTATGAAGCGTGCGTATGTGATACCGTACCATACATTACACCATAAGTCTGGTTTGTGTTAGGGGAGCCTATCGCCTGAAGGTTTTTCTTTCCCTGGCGGATAATCTCCCACCATCCCTGAATTGCGCTTCTCACGTAGCTGAAACTGCTGTCGCACCAGATGTCTCCATCCTGTACATACTCAGCGACGGCTTCGTGAAGAGACATTCTTTTGTCTCTCTGGGAATGGTCTTTTTTCAGGTGAGCTTCCCTTGCGGATCTGTAGTCCACAAGTCTGTCGAGGAGTGAAGTATCCTCAATTTTTAAGTTCTTTAGGGCTTCCTGATTGTAATCGAAATTCACAGCTGCCTCCCTTTGGTTTGAATACTTTTTGTTTTTATAAGATCCCTGGTAGAATCTGAATACAGACCGGTCTGTCTATTTTTTATTTTTATGTTGACATAGACATACTTGTCTGTATTGTTAGTTGACTAATACCGTCCGTCAGGTCTTTTGTCAATAAAAAAAATACAAAACGGCGAGGAATGTACAGTGAATGAGAGTGGAACTGTAAGAGATCGTATTCTTCTGACATCGATGAAATTATTTTATGTTCAGGGGATAAAGAGCACGGGTATAAACCAGATTATTGATGAATCAAGGGTTGCAAAGGCGAGTTTTTATAATCATTTTCATTCTAAGCGTGATTTAATAAAAGAGTGTGTTATTGAGTATGATAAAATAATAAAGAATCAGATGGTAAGCGTAGTAATGGAAAGTGTCTCTTTTCAGGATTTTGTCCGCAAGTGGGTTATTGTTATAAAGGGGGATCTGCAGATAGTCTATAGAGGCTGTCCCATTGCCGAATCGTGTTTTCAGCTCGATAGTGATGATTCTGATTTAATGAAACTCATGCAGGAGATTATTTACGGCTGGGAGAATCTTGTTGCACAGTTTTTGAATAAAATGGTGAAAAATGATCTATTGCCGGTAACTATGGATATTGCAAAGGTTTCAAAGAGGATGGTTCACCTTTATGAAGGGGCAGCCACAATGCGCCGGATAACTAATGATGACTCGTATATTGATGATCTTGAATATCTTATGGCAAGAATGCTTGAATAAAGGATTTTCAGGTTATTTTCCGGGGCACAGCGCTACGCGCTGCGCCTGAAATGGGGGATTACGGGTGCGACGCCCCCGTAATCCCCCATTCCTGCGTATGCGAAGCATAGGCACCCTCGAAAATAATTTGTTACCTCGGGTTATGCGTTTATATGCCGATAAAAGTATTGACATGGAATATGTTATTTAATATTATTATGTAAGTATGAGTATTATATAAGGATGGGGAAATTTATGAAAAAAAGATTTTTTGTTATGTTTATTATTCTATCGATATCATCAATAGTTTTCGCAGCGGATGCAGCCAAATATATAGCAGATCTTGATCCGGCTAAGGATGAGAAGACTATTACTGCAGCTGCTGACTGGGTTGGAAAAGAGAAGGAGAAGGATGCATCACAGAAGCTTATAGCACTTCTTACAGACGGGAGAGATAAAGTAAGACTTTCCGCTGTTATGGCACTCGGTTATATCGCTGATGCGGATAACATTGATTCACTTCACAACGTTATTCTTACCGATAAAAATGCATCTGTGCGATATGCGGCTGTCCTTTCAGTTATGAGGATAAATAAGCCTGACAAATCAGCTCCTGTTTTTCTTAAGGCAAAAGAGACTGAAACTGATCCATTTATAAAAGATCTATTCGCAAAGATGGAAGAAAAGGTAAAAGGTAAATAGTTAATTGAGTATTAAAAATGAAGATGTCAAATACCTTGTATTTGATGTAGAGTCTATACCTGACGCAAAATTGATAAAAAAAGTAAAATATCCCGATGAGAACCTTGATGATGAGAGTGCCGTAAGGAGATACCAGGAGGAGATCCTGGCGGGTTCCGGCGGCACTTCTGATTTTATCCCGGTAACATTTCAGAATCCTATTTCTGTCTGTATCGCTAAAGTAGCTGAAGATTTCTCGCTTATAGATATTGTCAACCTGGACAGGCCTGCATACCGGACTTCGGAGATTGTCAGGCTCTTCTGGCATGGTGTTGAAAATCTTTATAATCACTCCGCACTTGTTACTTTTAACGGGCGCGGCTTTGATATCCCTCTTCTGGAACTAATGGCCTTCAGATATGGATATTCCGTAAAGAGGCATTTTAAAGATAAATGGGCCGGAAGAAACCGTTACAGTACAAAGCATATTGATCTTCAGGATTTTATGTCTAACTATAACGCCATAAGAATGAACGGCGGATTGAATCTGCTTGCTAAAGTTCTGGGAAAACCGGGTAAGATGTCAACCAAGGGTGATCAGGTTTATGAAATGTATCTGCAGGGAAAAGTTGAAGAGATTAATAATTACTGTATACATGATGTACTCGACACGTATTTTGTTTTTATAAGAACAAGGGTTCTTCAGGGCGATATAACTATCGATAAGGAACAGGATCTTGTTCAGAAGGCGAAGTTTTTTGTGTATAACAATATTGAAAGAATTCCCGGACTTAAGGAATATTACGATAACTGGGGCGACTGGGAACCGTGGCCTTGAAGCGGACTTTAAATTAAAAAACCGGAATCTGTTAGATTCCGGTTTTTTATTACTTATTGCTTCTCTTTTTTTGCGGTTATAATTTCTCTAATATAGTTTGCAGCAAAAATCAGGCATGTGGTTACAGTAATTATAAGCCCGATTTCTCTATTCATTTTAATTTTTTCGAAGCTGTTTCCAAAATGCATTAATACTGTGATAGAAGCTAAAGTTGAAAGTACTACATTTAAAGGACTCATATTTATTCTCCAATTATTATATTCATTCAGGTAAAGTTTTCATAAAGTAATTTTACCGGGAGTTATATACCTCAATTTAGTTCCTTTTTTTTGAAGGTTAATAAATTGTCTAGGTTGTCCCTTTTTAGTAAAATTATTTTATTTTGAGTTTATAAACGGGATATTGGAGAGTTTATGAACAGGTACTTTTGCTCCATCTGGGGTATTTATTGATTCTGTTCAAGCAGATTATGAATTGTTCTTTAAGTGTTAAACCAGTGGTATATTTTATTTCAGGATTTAAATGGGTGTTGTTATTATAAAATGACAGGATAATTTTAGTTATTAGCTGAATATTATCCTGTCTGGAAAGGTTTAAAAGGGTTTCTTCTGAGTGCTGTTTAATGATTTCATATTTATAATTAAACTGTGATATTCCATGTGATACTGATCCGCAAATAAGTACTGCTATAAATAGAATCAGCAGCTTCTTAAGGGGAGTGGAAATATTCTGTATGATATCAGGTTTCATTGTTGTTTATAAGATATTTTTAAAATTTGCGGTCAGTGTTTAAAATATCTGACCGCGGGAATTATTTTATTCACATTCGTCAGGGAGTCTTCTTACTGCACCTTTATCTGCTGAAGATGCGAGAAGTGAATAGATCTGAAGAGCTTTTGAAATCTTTCTGTCTCTTCCGCGAGGTTTAAATGCATCTTTCCCTTTTGCAGTCTCCTCTTCTCTTCTTTTCTGAATCTCCTTGTCGTCAACCAGCATGTTGATTTTTCTTCCGGGGATATCAATTTCTATAATGTCGCCGTTGTTTATAAGTGCAATCTCACCGCCGGATGCCGCCTCTGGTGAAATATGGCAGATCGAAAGTCCCGCTGTCCCTCCGGAGAATCTTCCGTCGGTTATTAACGCGCACTTTGTTCCAAGGTGCATTGATTTTATATATGAAGTAGGATAGAGCATCTCCTGCATTCCGGGTCCGCCCTTCGGCCCTTCGTAGCGTATGACAACTACGTCTCCCTCTTTGATCTCCCCTCCGAGTATTGCATCACATGCCGCATCCTGTGAAAAGTAAACTTTAGCAGGACCTTTAAATGTAAATAGAGACGGGTCAACACCGGCTGTTTTTACAATACAGCCTTTCTTTGCAATATTTCCGGAGAGTACAGCAAGACCCCCTTCTATATTATAGCAGTGTCTGTAGTCTCTGATACATCCTGTTGCCCGGTTTTTATCCAGTTCATCGTATGCTTTATCCTGTGATCCGAACTTGAGGTTTCTTCCGATTCTTCCCGGAGCACTTTTATATAATGATATGGCATCAGGTGAAGCGGTATCTCTTATAATATCGTACTTGTCGAGAGTATCTTTAAGAGACGGGGCATCAACCCTTGGAACAGTTGTATTTATAAGTCCAGCGCGGTCCAGTTCCCCCATTATTGCCAGAATACCGCCGGCTCTGTTTACATCTTCCATGTGATAGTTTGAACTTGGCGCTACTTTGCAAAGGTTAGGAACTTTACGTGAGAGAGTGTCTATATCATGCATTGTGAAATCGACTTCAGCTGCGTCAGCCACTGCAAGAAGGTGGAGGATTGTATTGGTAGACCCGCCCATTGCAATATCAAGAGACATTGCGTTCATGAATGATTCCTTGCAGGCAATTGATCTCGGCAGTACTGATTTATTCCCTTTTTCATAATACTCTTTTGTAATTTCAATGATACGCATTGACGCACGTTCTGCCATTTTTCTCCGGTTTGCGTGTGTTGCTACAACCGATCCGTTCCCCGGAAGAGCCAGGCCAAGGGCTTCTGTAAGGCAGTTCATTGAATTAGCCGTAAACATGCCTGAACATGATCCGCATGTAGGGCAGGCGCATTTTTCGAGCTCAGCAATAAATTCATCGGAAACAGAAGGATCAGCACTCATGACCATTGCATCGATGAGGTCATATTTTTTCCCGTCCTTTGCTGTGCTCTCCATAACCCCGGCTTCCATGGGCCCGCCGGAAACAAATACTGTGGGGATGTTTAATCGCATCGCTCCCATGAGCATTCCCGGTATAATTTTGTCGCAATTGGGGATACATATAATAGCATCTACCTTATGAGCATTGCACATATATTCAACGCTGTCTGCTATTATCTCTCTCGAGGGGAGGGAGTAGAGCATCCCGTCGTGCCCCATTGCAATTCCGTCATCTATTGCAATGGTGTTGAATTCTGGAGCGAAATAACCCTGATCTTCGATTAGTTTTTTTACGAAACGCCCCATCTCGTTCAGGTGTACATGACCGGGGACGAGTTCTGTAAATGAGTTTACTATTGCTATAATCGGTTTCCCGAAATTCTCCTCTTTCATGCCGTTGGCACGCCATAAGCTTCTTGCTCCGGCCATTCTTCTTCCGGTTGTCGTTGTTTCACTTCTCAAAGGTATCTTCATATAATCCTCTATAAATTTTATATTTAAATAACCGCAAGTTTTTATGCGGCGGGTCTATGATCTGTTTAGTTGCACAAAACCAGTAAAAAATATTTCTGCATCTTTTTTCTGCAGATTTACTGTGCCGGCAGGTTTTAATCTGATTAAAATGAGTTTTAATTGATTCTGCTGTCAAGATTTTTTGATAAAAAAATTGAGGCTTTGGAGTAACTGCTAAAAAACAGGTGGTATTTATCTCCGCCGCGCTATGGTTGTGCGGAGAGCAGTTTCACAACCGGTTTATGAATAGATACGTTTTGGATAAGGCGGCATGAGTGCTTGTTCTATCTTTGCTGGAAAGGCCTCATTTTCATTTTTCACTCAAAACTTTCATTATATCTTCAATGGAGTATGGTTTTGTTAAAACACCGGAAAATCCGTACTCTTTATAATTTGCCATGACAGGATTATCTGAGTAACCGCTGCTCACTATTGCCTTAACATCAGGATTCATCTCTTTGAGCACGGCAATGGTTTCTTTCCCGCCCATACCGCCGTAAACGGTTAAATCGAGGATTACATAATCATATGGTTTGTTCTGTGCCAGTCTTTCTGAATAAAGATTAATTGCCTCTTCTCCGTTTTTTGCCGGATCTACGGTAAAGCCCTGATGCTTCAGCATTTTTACAAGGACTTCAAGTATGTATATTTCATCGTCCATGATAAGCACACTCCCTGTGCTTATTATGGACGATGATTCAGGAGTTGTTTCATCTTTCTGAATCTGAGTATTTACAGATTTCAAATAAATATTAAATGTGGTTCCTTTGTTCTCTTCTGACGTCACTTCAATATAGCCTCTATGTTTTTTTATTATTGAGTAAGTGCTTGTTAGCCCCAGGCCTGTTCCATTTGATTTGGTAGAATAAAACGGGTCGAATATCTTGTTAACATTTTTTCTGGATATTCCGCACCCGGTATCTGAAATTTTAAGCATTACATAGCTTCCGGTTTTAAATGGTATCTCCGGAGGTAATTCCTCAATGTTGCGGGCCTCAATTTTTATTGTACCTGAAGCATCCATCGCTTGTATAGAATTTATCAGCAGATTATTTATAGCCTGACTAATCTGATTTGAATCAATCAAAACCGGTTTAAGGTTATCTTCAATATCAAGCTCGCATTTTATATCGGGATTTTTGATTATAAATTTGGCCGATTCATTGATTATATCTGACAGCGAAGAAGTTGAAAGAATCGGTTCGCCACCTTTGGCAAAAGTTAAAAGCTGTTTAGTCAGGGCTGCGGCTCTATCGACAGCTTTTTCTATGTTTAATAACGTTTCGGTAAATCCTTCGGGAATGACAACCTGATTTTTCATTATTGATATATTCCCGGATATACCTGTGAGCAGATTGTTGAAATCATGAGCAATGCCCCCTGCAAGTATGCCAATCGATTCCAGTTTGCTCATTTTTATCAGTTCATTGTCAATTTTACTTTTAATAGTAATATCGCGCAAAGCAAGTACTATCCCGTGAGGCTTGTTGTCCAGATTGATTATGGCGCTGTTTATTTCTACAATTCTTTCGTTTCCGGCTTTATCTATCATTTTGAAAGGAACACCGATATTGTTAAACCGGTACTTATCTGTTACTTTACCCAGAGTTTCGAAGAAAAGATCATTCGATGAATCACCGGAGAGTTTCAGTATCTCTTTTATATGTTTCCCCATGGCTTCTTTACTGGTGATTCCAGTCATTTCTTCGGCAACTTTATTCATGAGGAATACTTTCCCCTCGATGTCATATGTCACAACGCCATCACCAATTGAGAGGAGTGTCGCCGAAAGAAATTCTTTCTCTTTTTCAATTTCTGCATTTGCAGTTATAAGTTTGCTCTGAGCTGCTACAAGTTCTTTATTCAGAGATTCAAGGCTGTTGAATTGAGCCTGTATTTTATCATATTGACTTTGAATGGTATTGGATGCATTTTTTAAAGATGAAACATCGGTGATAATCATAAAAATACCTCTATTGGTACCCACCGCAAGGTATGATATTGATATCAGAACATCGATTTTTGTATTGTCATTTCCGTTAAGAATCGCCTCAAATTGCGTATTCGGTATTTCTCCCGATGATATTTTTCTTATCAGATTATTGACATTGTCAGATGAGGCGGCATGGGGGATGAAAAAATCATAAACATTTTTTTTATAAAAATCGGAGGCACTGTAGCCGGACATCTTCAGCATGTTGTTGTTTGCAAAAACCGGAATGTCATTAATGCAGTACATAATACCATCATGTGCTGTTTCGAAAAATAATCTGTATCTCTCCTCGGATTCTTTTAGAGATAAGAGGACTTTTTCATTCTCTTTTTTTAATGATCCTATTTTGTCGGCAAGTCCAATTGATAAAAATACGTTTGCAAAAGCTATGCCAATTAGATAGATCCAGTCGGTCATGAACGAATTTGGAAGAATGCCGTAGCTCCTGAGTCCGATGAGCATAACACCGAATATAAAACAGGTCCATGATCCGAGATAGTATAAAGTGATTCTTAATTCTTTACGGAGCATGGGGATTATAGTTGCAATAAGAACAACAGGTGTTGACATCATTATGATAACCGAAAGTTGTGTAGAAATGCTGTAACTGGTGAATAAAGAAATAACAATTAATGGGAAAGAAAGATATACAATAGCATTAAGTATTCTATGAATAAACCTGGTGTTAATACCGGTGTTAAGGTATATCTGGGAAAATCTGATAAGAAAAATTGATGAGAGTATTACAGTAAGCGGGTGGCTGTGGTTTGCCCACCATGTTGCATCGGGCCAGAAATATTGCTTTGCGATTCCGTTATGAATGAAAGTCAGAGTCACTACTGAAAAAATAAAAAGAGTAAGATAGAGGTATGATTTATCTTTTGATACGGCATATATAAAAAAATTGTAAAATAACAAAGCAATCATTACTCCATAGAAAAGCCATAATAAAGAACCTTCAGTTGTCAAGTTGTTAAGAAATGAATCATAATCCCACGCTCTGAGTTTAATTACTAATGATCCTTCTGATTTTACTTTCAAATATATGTTTGAGATTCCGGGAGGACTCAAGCAGCGGATATTTTGATTCAAATATCCAGTTAAATGGTTCCGGATTATTGTTCTTTACAATTATTTTAAACCAGAAAGTTGAGTTGGAATACCCGATTGTTGTTTTATTATTTTTTAATGTATTAAAGCGGCTGTGATCAAGATTCAGAACTTCATCAAATTTAATATTACCGGAAGGGTCCTCGAAATAAAAAAGATACTGATCCAGTTCAGTGTTGTCCATTTTACTGTTTAATGTAAATGAATCGGAATATGCAGGGGCATAATATGCAAGAAGCAGCAGCAGCAGTATTATTGCTTTGAATACATATCGATTTATTTTGAAATAATTTCTATTGACAATCATATGGCTTCTTATTATTGATTTTAAAATGTATGATCACAGGCTATCCGTTATAGTCAAGATTTATAAAGAATAAAGATTGATAATTGGCAACAATTTATTTCTGACGGCGCAACGCAAAGCATACGCACCTTCAGGAATAATTCGCTGCCTTGATAGTTTATGAGGTCAGAATAAAGTTTTTTATTCTAATCTCCTCTGTGGATAATTTACTGAAAATAATCGAAGGACTCAAATACTTTTGGAAAAAAAAGTGAGAAAAAAACCGGCTGTTAAAGCGGCACCGAAAAAAAGTGTGAAGTCAAAACCTCCGCAGAATAGTGGTGGAGGTAATGGTCCGTTCTATGTTCTTGTAATAATTATCCTTATCACTGTTATAGTGCTGCTCCTGAATAAATTTTATGATAAAGGGAAATTCACACTCCCTTCTTTTAAAAATCTTATTGAAAAAAGTGAGTCTCCAAAAGGGAAAATAGAAATATCAAAAGATAATCTTATTGATAAAAAGATCACCCCTGATAGTGATAAAACTAAAATTGCCGATGAAAAAACTCCACCTTCAGATGTTAAAAAAAATGATCCTGAAGAGAAAAGACCCGATGAGAATAAAGCCGATGTAGAGAAAGAGGTTACGCTGTATTTTCTGAAGCTTGATGAAAAGAGTGAAAAGATATATCTCAGTACTGTAAAAAGAAAAGTACAGGATAAACAGATACTATTACAGACTCTTGAACAGCTTATAAAAGGACCCACTGCGTATGAGCAGGGGAGAGGTTATATAACTGCAGTCCCCTCTCATCTGAAAATCAGAAGTATTAATATAACAGGCAAAACAGCCGAGATAGATTTCAGCAGTGTTATTGAAGAGGGTGCTACGGGAGAAATTCTTATCAAAAGAATTAAACAGCTCGTCTTTACTTCAACGCAGTTTGATAATGTTGACAGCATTGTAATAATGATCAATGGTCAGAGGCGGAAAACTATCGGCGGTGATGGACTTTTCATCGGCGGGCCGCTCAGGAGATAATTGTATGGGTGAAGTATTGGAGATCGAAATAAAGTGCTATTGTGATGATGACGGTAAAGTAAAAAACCTTCTGAAAGAAATTGGCGCTCAATTTATTGAAAACCGTAATGAGACAGATATATATTTTAACCATCCGTTCAGAAACTTTGGAGATACCGATGAGGCTCTGAGACTTCGCAAAGTTAATAGTAAATGCAGAATAACTTATAAGGGTCCTAAAGTAAGTAAAACCACAAAAGCCCGCATTGAGCATGAAACAGAGGCGGGGGATTTTGAATCTATGAAAAATATTCTGCTGAGCCTCGGGTTCAGTGAAAGCGGATCGATAGAAAAAGTGAGAGATGTATTCTCGTACAATGGAACAGAAATTTCAATTGATTATGTTACAGGATTGGGGACTTTTGTTGAAATTGAAAAAATCGGCGAACTTAAAGATGAAATAGAGAAAGAACTCTTCGATACAGCCGCAAAATTAGGTCTTACAAAATTTGAACGACGATCCTACCTTGAAATGAAATATTTTTCGTAAGCTGCAAAAACGTTATCGTAAAATATGATTTTATACAGCAGTAATTTTTAAATTATAAAAATATAATTATAAAGAGGATTTTTTGATGGATGAAAACAATAAGATAGTTCTATCTAAAGTGAGAAATTTCGGAGATAATATTGGTGATACATTCAACTTGATAAGACATGGTTTTAAACCGATTGGTCAGGCCTGCCTATATGTAACTGGTCCTTTGGTATTGATAGTTTCAATTATTATGGGATTTATTAATGCTGAGACAATGGGTTTTATGTTTGATACCATGAAGAATCCAGCTGATATTCAAAAAAGTAATGATGCAATGTTAAACATGTTCAGTTCAAATGGTGTTTTGTTCGGTGCTGGATATATAGTGATTATTTTATTCTCTTTTATTATTATTGCATTGATGCAGGCTTATGCCTATGAGTATATGATTCTTTATCAAAATAAGGATTATGAAACAATCACTTATAAGGATATTATTGCAGGCGGAAAAAAGAATGGATTGAAGATTGCTTTTACTAATCTTGGTATAATCTTTATTTTTATCGCGGGAGTTTTTTTTCTTGTTCTGCTTTCTGTAATTGCTGCGGCAATATCTGAAATATTAGCAGTTTTTATTCCCATTATTGTTATGATTTCGATGTTTTCCGGTTTTTATTTTATGATAATGTTTATTCTTACACCGGCAATTAGAGTTTTCGAGTCAAAGGGTTTCTGGAAATCGCTGGTTAGAAGTGTTAAACTTATGTACGGGAATTTCTGGAATACTTTCGGATTGTTATTTATTTTAATGATTGCTGTTTCGATATTAGGGATTGTTTTTATGATTCCATATATAGCAGTGGTGGGATTTATGGCTTTTAATGTAATATCGGGTCCGGCGGCAAATCCTGTATATATGAAACCTCTGATTATAATAACATCTTCATTTTTAGGTTTCTCTACTTTTTTATATATTATCCTTTTTTTCAGTATCGGGTTTAAATATTTTACACTGATTGAAAAAAAAGAGGGATTACAGGTGAGTCAATAATATATATTCAAAAAGCCTCACGCTGGTGAGGCTTAGTAATTTATCTTCTGATTATCTCAAGATACTCCTTGTGCAGCGCTGTCCAGATTTCACCTCTGTCTGTCATCATGTTTAGAATCTGCATCGAGAAGTCTTTGGTTTTGAGTGTTAGTGTTTTGCAGCTCAATAGTTTGTCGAACGCGTATACAACAATGATTTCTATATGATAGGGTTCTTTTTCTTTTCTTTTATTGATATTGTTGATTACTGATGAACAGTTTCTGACAAATAATTCTTCGGTATGGAAAGATTTAAAGTGTTCTTCGACAAGTTTGTGCCACTGGTTTATATCAAAATCGGTAAGCAGGATGTTCTTCCCGGTAAGTATAGTTTTCAGTGAAATTTTCTTTACTGCGGGGATGGGGACAGGTTTATCCTTTGGAGCTTTCAGCGTTTTCGATTCATGTATTGGTTCATGATTGTCGTTATGAAATAATCCTTTCAGATATTTATATTCCGCGGATTCACGCAGTACTTCACTGTAAACCTCTGTGCCTGATGCGCCTCTCTCTTCCATTATTCTTAAAAAAATTTCGACGAAGTGGGTGAAATTTTTTTCCGATTCTATACTCTCTGCGTCATGCTTTTGTTTAAGCCATTTATAAGCTTCATAAAGTCTGGGTATCGGGGCTGAAGGCGCATTCTGTCTGAATTTTTTTACGGCGTGTTTAAAATCACGGTCGCTCCAGTCATCTTTTGTTTTACCTATAATTTCAAGAGGGTATATAAGATCAGTTTTTTTCATAATAATTATATATGAAAAGACTATAAAGAAAATTCAACAACTAAACAAAAAACCGGGCATTTCTGTCCGGTTTTTTTATATCAACTTTATTTAAGGCTATATGTGAATAAACATCATCTCAGGGTGTATCCATCCTTATTGAGCGCGGTGATCACTTTTTTCTGAAGCTCGTCAATCTCTGCCGGTTCAAGAGTCTTCTCTTTTGATGCGAAAATCATTTTTATTGAAACAGACTTCTTATCATCAGGCAGCTGTGATCCTTCATAAACAGAAATTACTTTTGCATCGTTAATTCTGTTTTTGTCACACTTATTAATTATATTCAGTATTGTTTCGCTGTATGTTTTTTTATCAGCAACTACTGAAATTTCAAATGGTACTTCAGGATATTTCTGAAGCTCTTTGAATTTTACGGGATTCTTTTCTGCATTGAAAAGAATATTCAGATCCAGGTCGAATATCGCCGCATTTCCGGTAAATTCGAATGCAAGTGCCGCCTCGGGGTGAACCTCAAATATAAGCCCGGCATCCTTACCCTCAACTTCAATTTTCATTGATCTGCCGGGGTGAGCATATGGCGGCAGATTGTCCGTTGCCGGTATCAGCTTGAAATTTTTAATTCTGAGCTTTTCAATTAATCCTGCTGCTATAGCTTTCGCTTCAAAGAAGATCGGGGTCTCAACTTTTTTCATGAATACAGTACCGGTCACTCTGAAGTTTTCAGCTGCAAGATCGGCTGATTTACGGTCATCTTTGAGGTATACACGTCCAAGTTCAAAGAGATCGAAACTGTCAAAGAACCTCTGATTATACTTGATGAAATGCATTATATTCGGAACAATGCTGCGCCGGAGTCTGTCCAGCTCTATTGAAAGAGGATTGCGGAGTCTAAGCTCCTTGTCTTCATTGATTTTAAGCGCATTAAGAGTATCTTCGCCGGTGAATGAGTATCCCGAAACCTCCGTCATGCTGAACGAATGGGCGAGTATATCCTTTACCTCTCTTTCGAAATATCTGAACAGATTTTTTACAGGCGGTTCACATACAACCATGGGAGGTGCGGGATTAATATTTCTGTATCCGAAAACTCTTCCTACTTCTTCAACGACATCATCCTTCATGGAAATATCTTTTGTCGAGCGGAAATGAGGCGCTGTTACTTTAAGGTTCCCGTTACTGTTTACAACATCGAACTGAAGTGCCGTGAGAGTTTTAATGATAGAGTTGTCATCAAGGTTCTGTCCGATTTTTTTTCTTATATACTCGGCGGTGATGTCAATTACCGCTCTCTGTACCGGAGCGGGGTAGTCGTCAACAACTCCGGTTACAGCCTCAGCACACGGTATTATCTGTTTTATAAGCTCGTAGCATCTTGCTATGGCATCAATTGTAATTTCAGGTGATAGAGTCTTTTCAAAACGCATTGCCGCTTCAGTTCTTGAGTCGAATCTCTGCGCTGTTTTACGGATATTAACAGGGTTGAATGTAGCAGCTTCCAGAACAATTTCTGTTGTGCTGTCCTCCACTTCACTGTTTCCGCCCCCCATAACACCTGCAAGAGCAATCGGGCCTGATGCGTCTGCTATTACAATATCCTCAGTTGTCAGATCGTGTGATCTTCCATCGAGGGTTACAATCTTTTCATCTTTTGCAGCAAGACGTATTGTAATTTCGTCACCCTTTAATTTTTTGCGGTCGAAGGCATGCATCGGTTCGCCGATCTCTGCCATAACAAAATTTGTGATATCGACAATGTTATTTATCGGTCTCATTCCCAGAGCAGTTACTGCTGCTTTCAGCCAGTCCGGAGACTGTTCAATTTTTATATTCTTTACAACCATTGCGCTGTATCGTGGAGATGCATCGCTGTTTTTTATCGAAACTTTCAGGTTATCTTTACTTGCTATATTTGAGAGAATAGATTTATCAGCTGGTTCCTTAAACTCTTTCCCCATCAAAGCGGCGATTTCACGGGCAAATCCCTGGTGTCCCCAGAGGTCGGGTCTGTGAGTTATCGATTTGTTATCTATGTTTAGTCTTACGTCAACCCAGTCGATGAACACTTCGCTCAGAGGTTTACCCAGTTCTGTGTTTTCAGGGAAGATATGTATGCCGCTGTGATCATCTGAAAGACCGAGTTCTCTAAGTGAACAGAGCATACCGCTCGATTCAACTCCGCGGATTTTAGTTTTCTTTATAATAAACTCATCGCTGAATTTTGTTCCCACAGTCGCAAACGCGACAATATCTCCGGCTTTATGGTTCGGCGCTCCGCACACAACCTGTATCTTTTCAGTGCCGGTATCTGCAATACAGAGGGTCAGTTTATCAGCATCGGGGTGAGGCTCCACGCTGATAAGTTTTGCAGTAACTATTGTTTTGAAAAAACTGTTAAGATATTCTATCCCTTCAATCTCCGCAGTGGACATTGTAAGTCTTTCAGCTATCGCTTCCGGTGTTACATCGGATATATCTACCATGCGTCCTATTGTTTTCAGTGAAATCCACATTTAATCTACCTCATTGCCTTAGAATTGATGAATGAATCTGATGTCGCCGCTCATGAAGTGGCGTATGTCGTTGATGCCTGCCTGCATCATTATAAGCCTGTTGAGGCCCATGCCGAATGCGAAGCCTGACCACTCATCGGGGTCGATCCCCCCTGCGCGGAGAACGTTCGGATGTATAAGTCCGCAGCCGAGGAATTCAATCCAACCTGACTGTTTGCATACGCGGCATCCGTCACCGCCGCAGATCATGCAGCTGAAGTCCAGTTCAAAGCCCGGTTCAACGAAGGGGAAGTATCCGGGGCGGAGTCTTACTTTTACATCCTTTTTGAAAATTCCCTTGAGAACCTCTTCCATTACATAAATCAGGTGTGATATGGAGATATCCTTTCCTACCATCATCCCTTCAACCTGGTAGAATGTATGTTCGTGCGAAGCATCTGTTGCCTCGTATCTGAAAACTCTTCCCGGTGCCATAATACGGAAGGGGGGTTTGATCTTTTCAATCCCGCGGATCTGTATTGCAGATGTATGAGTCCGGAGAAGGTTGTTGTCTTCGGTCCAGAATGTGTCCTGCATGTCGCGGGCAGGGTGGAACTTGGGTATATTTAAAGCTTCGAAATTGTAGTATTCAGTTTCAGCTTCAGGTCCGTCAAGTATCTGGAATCCCATTGAAGTGAGGATGTCCTCAATCTCGTACTGTGTCTGCGATATTGGGTGGAGGTAACCGGATTTTCTCTCTCTTGTGGAAACTGGAGGATTAAGTGTTACGTCTATCCACTCCTTCGAAGCTATTTCGCTGAAACCGGATTTTGTAAGTTCTTCCTTTTTGGCATCCAGAGCATCTTCGATGATCTTTTTGATTTCATTGGATTTTTTCCCGACTACATTTTTCAGCTCAGGTGTGAGTTGTCCAAGAGATCTGAGGATATCGGTAAGCATCCCTTTCCGCCCTAGAACTTTAACACGGATCTCTTCAATTTCATCAAGGAGTTTCGATGAGTTTATAAGCTCAATCGCTTCCTGTTTTATTTTATTAAGTTTCTCTTCCATAAATTAAATCCTGATATTATTATAATATTTATCAATGTCTATTTCTGAATATATATTTTAGTTTAAAATGAAAGGTTATATATCCCCGCCGCCAAAGGCGGCGGGGATAATAGAGTATTTTTTAACAAAAATAAGTTCAGGAATAAATATTGAATATTTATCATTATGCATTGCGTTTGTTAACTTTTCAATAGGCTCGCAGCCCTGTTAAAAGTCAAGGAAAATGTTCGGAATAGGGGAAAAACGCTGTGATGCAGCAGTATTCGAAGAATGTCTGAACCTTTAATCCCACGAATCCTGGTGTTTCGACCGGATGATTTTTCATCAAATGATTAAAAATGTAAATTGTTGTGTTGTAAATAATTTATCAGCTATAAACTTGAAATCCCCCCGTTTCGCATCGCTCAACATCCCCCTTTGATAAAGGGGGTTACGAAATCAAGGAAGCTTAAACCCTCTTTATCAAAGAGGGTGGCCGATAGGCCGGGAGATTTTTTGATATTGTATAGAGAACTGTTTAATGAGAAATAACACGGTCACAGCACTAATTCAGATTATCACAAAATATGCTTCAACCTGTCCATTGCAGTTTTTGCTGCTCCCAAAGCAGGTATAATTGCCTGATCTTTAACAGCGAGAAATTTTACATTCTCTTTCATCCCTTTTAAAGCTCTTTCTGTGACTATTTTTTTAACTGCAGGGATAAGTATTTTATGGGCTTTTGATAATCCCCCGCCAAGTATTACAGCCTCGGGATTGAAGATGTTTATAATGTTTACAATCCCTGCTCCCAGATAGCCGGAAATATAATCAAAAGATTTCAGCGCAAGCTCATCTTTTTTAACGGCCTCTTCATATATCATTTTTGAGTTAAGTTTTTCACATTTTATTCTGTTGTGCAGATTTGAATTTTTATACTTCTTTAAATTTGCTTCTGCGAACTCAACAAGTGCGGTAGCTGAAGCGTATCGTTCAAAACAACCCCTGTTTCCGCATGTGCATTCTTTGCCGTTCGCTTCAATGCTCATATGGCCGATTTCCATGGAGCTTCCATTCTGTCCGGTAAATAGCCGCCCGTCAATTACAGCACCCCCGCCGATACCTGTACCAAGTGTAACCATTACAAAAGTTTTTATCTTTGTATCGTGGCTCTCCCACCAGTATCCTGCGCAGGCAACAGTTGCGTCGTTTTCAAGGAAAGTTTTAATGCCGGAAAGTTTTTCGATGTTTGCAGCAAGAGGGTAATTTTTCCAGCAGAGTATATTAGGGCTTGTAACGACCATCCCTTTTTTTCTATCGATTGAACCGGCGGCCCCTATCCCAATGGCCTTGATTCTGCTTTTATCAATTTTTGCTTCTGATGAGAGTTTTTCAACAAGAGCAATTATGCTCTTATCAATCTCCTTTGCTTTTTCAGAAGTAGGCGTATCTCCGGAACTTAATACTTTTCCGGTTTCATCAGTGAGGACGCATTTGATGTTTGTGCCCCCTATATCAATTCCAATGTACATTGCCTGTCCCTCTCTGTTCTGTCGTAAAACATGTGATTCTTCTAAAGTATAGATATAATGGAAGATGTCAATATCAAAAAATGTTAAGGTAATTCATATGTGAAGTCGCAAATTATTTTCACAACCGAAGGGGGGTGGGGAGCAATGTCATTAAGTTAAGAGATTTTGAAATCTCAGAACTTTACACATAGCCCCCTAAATCCCCCGGAGGGGGACTTAAAAGACATTTGTTTTAAAAAAATTACGTTAAAATGAATGAATTTTGAGATGTTGTTTTGAAGTCCCCTCCGGGGGATTTAGGGGGCCGGGCATTTGGTGCTGCAAAATGATGCATGGAGAATTTAAAATCGCTTAACTGACATTGGGGGCGGGGAGATACAATTCTTCTATTTTTTATCAAAAAGAGTCCTTTTATTATTATAATTGTAGACACAAAAATGGTATTTTTAAAAAATAATACTATGAATATAATAGACCTGCATTGCCACACAACCGCATCTGACGGAATAAAAACCCCTTCAGAGCTTATAGATTTTGCCATAGAAAATAATGTTTCGGTACTTGCTGTAACCGATCACGATACCGTTTCCGGTCTTGAAGAGGCTGTAAATTACTCCTCGGATAAAGACTTTGTTTTAATTCCGGGGATTGAGTTCAGTATTGACTATCAGGGGGGATCATTCCATCTCGTGGGATTATACATTAACCATGAGTATACCCCTCTCATTGAAAAGACTCTTCATCTTCAGGATGTACGGGATAAACGTATCTACAGAATAATTGAAGATCTGGAGAAACATGGAATTGAATTACCTGTCGAGGATGTCCTTGCTGAAAGTGCAGGTGGAGCAATCGGCCGTCCTCATGTTGCCCGGGTGCTTGTGAAACATGGTTATGCAAATAATCTCAATGAGGTATTTAAAAAGTATCTTGTAAAGGGGAAGCCCGGATACGTAAAAAAAGAGAGAATTAAACTCGAAGAGGCTGTCAGTCTTATAAAGGGTGCCGGCGGTATTTCTATTATAGCTCACCCGGTATCGTTAAACTATAAAAGCATGTCTGAGTTTGAAAATATACTGAAAGGTTTTATCGATGCAGGTGTTGAGGGCCTTGAAGTCTACTCCTCTATGCATAAAAATTCGGAGATAACGGATTTTCTGGAACTTGCAGTGAAGTATAATCTTATAGTATCCGGCGGAAGTGATTATCATGGAGATAAAGATGAGAGAATAGGATATTATCTCCCGTCAAAACCGATCCCCTATGAATTATATGACAGAATAAAATCCAGTAAAACAGAATGATTATTTTCCCCCCGATTATTCTATTTCGTGCAGCTATAGCCGTGAACGATTGAATTAGTACAATTAGTCCTTCGACTCCTCTCATTTCGATAAGCTCAATACAAGCAGGGATCGTAATTTAACGCTGGCTGAGCGGAGTCGAAGCCTGAAGTCAGTACTGTTTCATTCGTAAAATACTTGAAGAAATATTTTTTCCATTATCATTCAATTTTTTAAAAAACACTAAGCTAAAGATATATTCTCTGCCGATCATTAATTGATAATTAATATATTTCAAAGAAGTTACATGCAGGAGAGCAGAATGAATAATCTTATTAATAGAGCTATAATACCGGTAATAAATGATAAAGGGGCATCCTCTTTGCGGATAACAAATCTGATTTATATAAAGGAATTTATTGAGAGAATTTCATCAAATTCATATATTAAAACTGAGGAACTTAACAGGCTCGAAGCGCAGTATGGAGTTACTCCCGATATTATATCCTGGGGTGATTATTTTCAGGCTGAGATTGCAACTTCAATGCAGATTAAAAGCGACGAAGAGTTTATGAAAGCTGTAGAGACTGTAAAATTTGATATGATATCCAGTTATCTTATATTTAAAGATAAGGGGAGTGAATTTTTTGAGTGGGTTGAAAACTCTTTTGGTAACCTTGCAGTGGATGATCTTTGTAACCTAAGCAGCGAGGATCAGGAGATAGTACATCTTAAAATACTTATGGATTATTATCAGGAGATCGGAATTACGGACAGGTTTACAGAATCTGAACTGAGCTGGCATTCATCATTTAAAGAAGCTATGGCGATTTAAGCTATAATACAATCTTTGTAAACTGGAAAGCTGCCCTTCGAGGCAGCTTTTTTGTGCTGTAGTGGGCCGGAGAAACGTTGTAGTGGTTTAGTTTAAACTCTTCAGGTACTATATTGTATTAGTGGTTCAGACAACGAATTCAATATTAGGGTGCGTATGCTTCGCATACGCTGAAAATGGGGGATTACGGGGGCGCCACCCCCGTAATCCCCCATCCCAGGCGCAGCGCGCAGCGCTGTGCCCCTAGGAGTAAATTGTTGTCAGGTTGCAGACAGCAATAATAGAGAAAAATACTTGCAATAAAGCCTTATAGCTTTTTACTAAACTTTTTAAACGAAAAGATTAATTATGACGGATTCTATATTGAATCCTCTTTAAGTTTAACCGGAAAATATCCCCTGAAGGTGTAAAATGAATAAAACATTGTATTCCTACGACACGAAAAATCTATATAAAGTAATAAAAGATTCATGGCAGCAGGCTGAAAATGCCTGGAAACCGATCGATCTTTCCGGAATAGATACTGATAATATCGATAATATAATAGTAACCGGTCTCGGCGGATCTGCAATCAGCGGAGACGTCCTTAGAAATTTTCTCGGCAGCGAACTTAAAAAACCGCTTATTGTAAACCGCACTTATAATCTCCCTCTCTTTGCCGGGAGAAATACACTGGTGATAGTTTCGTCATATTCCGGTAATACAGAAGAGACAATTTCGGCTTTTAAATTCGCTATAGAAAGGGGGTGTCCGGCTATTGTGCTCACCACGGGGGGTGAGATCGGCCGGCTGGCAAATGAAAACCGTATCCCCGTTGTGAATCTTCAGGCGGGCTTTCAGCCGCGGTATGCTCTATATAATTCATTTTTTACGCTCTTAAGAGTTATTCAGGAGCTCAAACTTGTCCATTCACAGGATTCAGATGCGGGAAAAATTATAAATCTGTTGAAAACTCTGGGGGAGGAGTGGGGATCTGAAGAAGGGTATGCATTTAAAACTGCAGATTCTCTAAAGGGATATATTCCGGTTATTTATTCAGTAACTGACCTTAACGATTCTGCCGGTAAACGTTTCAAAGGGCAGCTTAACGAGAACAGTAAAGTTCACGCATGGACGGCGGAGTATCCCGAGATGAATCATAATGAGATTGTCGGATGGGAGAGTGTAAAAGGATCGGGACTGAAATATAAGGCTCTGACCCTCCTTGATGATGAAATTTCATCGAGGATAAAGAAACGTATAGAAATTATAAATAAGTTGCTCATGGGTGAAAATATTGATATATTGAGTATTCAGGGTAAAAGCGGAACTTTCAAAGAGAGATTAATCGAAATTATCTATTTCTGTGACTGGGTTTCCTATTATCTGGCTCTCCTTAATGAAGAGGATCCGGGAGAGATCGATTTTATTCATCACCTGAAAAATAAGATGGCGGAGGACTGATTATGGCGTTACCTGAATCTGTACTGAAAAGAGCGGCGGAGTGGACAGAGGCTCCCTATGATGACGATTGCAGAAAAGAGATTAAAGAGCTTATTAAAAGCGGAAATGATAAAGAGCTCAATGAACGTTTTGCCGTTGAACTTGATTTCGGTACAGGGGGGCTCCGGGGACTTATCAGAAACGGCACAAACGGGATGAATAAGTATGTTGTTGCAAGGGCAACACAGGGGCTTGCAAACTATGTTATAAAATCGGGAGAGTCTAATCCCTCTGCTGCTATTGCTTACGATTCAAGGCTTTATTCCAGGGAGTTTGCCATGGAGAGCGCCGCAGTTCTTGCAGCCAACGGCATAAAAACATATTTATTCAGAGAGATGAGACCTACACCGGAGCTGAGCTTTGCTGTGAGGGAACTGGGGTGTGTCACCGGTATTGTAATAACCGCCAGCCACAATCCGAAAGAGTATAACGGCTATAAAGTTTACTGGAAAGATGGAGGGCAGATTATCAGTCCTCATGATGAGAATATTATAAGTGAAGTAAGAAAAGTCGGATCACTCGGTGATGTAAAACGGGAGAGCTTTGAATCTCTCCTTGATAAAGGGATGATAATACTTATAGATAAAGAGATTGATGAGAAGTTTTTAAAAGAGGTGAAATCTCTATCCATATCCCCCGAAGAGATTACAAAAAGTAATGTAAAGATTGTCTACACACCGCTTCACGGTACCGGGGGGACGCTTATTCCTGATGTATTATCGCAAATGGGTTTTAAAGATATTATATATGTAAATGAGCAGATGAAAGCTGATTCGTCTTTTTCCACTGTGAGAAAACCTAATCCGGAGGAGCGCGATGCTCTTGATCTTGCGATTAAATACGCAGTGAAGAGTGAAGCGGATATTGTAATCGCAACTGACCCCGATGCGGACAGGATGGGGATTGCAGTTAAAAATGATAAGGGTGAGTTCGATGTTCTCTCCGGTAATCATATAGGCGCTATTCTTGAGTATTATATTCTTTCCAGTATGAAGGACAAGGGTGTACTCCCGTCTAACGGAGCGGTTGTGAAGACTGTTGTGACAACGGATCTTCAGGATAAGATTGCGGAATCATTTGCATGTAAAGTTTTTAATGTTCTGACCGGTTTTAAGTATATCGGAGAAAAGATTAAACAATTCGAAGAAGCGGGGGATTATAAATATGTTTTCGGCGGTGAAGAGAGTTATGGATATCTTTCCGGTACATACGCAAGAGATAAAGATGCCATTGCCTCGACTTTACTGATCTCTGAATGCTGCGCTTATCTGAAAAACCGCGGGATGACTATTACCGATTATCTTGATAGTATTTTTAATGAGTACGGATACTATAATGACAGAAATATCTCTATCGATGCCGAGGGGCTCAAGGGTGTTGAAGTTATCGGTGATGTGATGAAGAAATTCAGAGAGAAGGCTCCTGAAGAGATCGGCGGTCTGAAGGTCATTAAGGTCCTTGATTATATAAATGATACTATTTATGATTCATGTGAAGGTGGGACTCTTCTCCCTGAATCAAATGTACTGCAGTACAAGCTTTCAGATGGCTCCACTGTCACCGTCCGTCCTTCAGGTACAGAACCGAAAATTAAATTTTATTTTTCAGCAAAATCAGGTTCTTCGAAAGAGACAGAACAGAAGATAGATAAAATGATTGCAGATTTAATTCCAGGGGTGAAAGGGTTTATCGAAGCGCGCATAAAGTAGCTTATCGTTACCCATATCTTTTTGTGCAGCCCCCTAAATCCCCCGGAGGGGGACTTTCAAACAATATCGTAAAATTCATTCATTTTAACGTAATTTTTTTAAAACAAATGTCTTTTAAGTCCCCCTCCGGGGGATTTAGGGGGCTATGTGTAATGTTTTGGGATTTCCAAGTCCCTTAACTTAATGACCGGGGGTGCGGGGGCTTTGCGCGA
>PGXT01000023.1 GCA_002839285.1 Spirochaetae bacterium HGW-Spirochaetae-5
TCAAAAACAGGAAATCATGGAAAACATTAAATCTGAACCATATAGAGATGAAAATTTCAGTCTTTCCAGAGAGATAATTCTTGAGAATCGATTAAACAAAATCAAAGAAATTAAAGACAGGATTAAAGATAAGGCTAAATGATATCATCAAGTTCATCGAAAATTGAACCTTCGGTTTTTACAGTTTTAGGTTCACCTGAATCTCTATTTTCCGGCTGTTTTTCGTTTTCATCGAATTCAAGTTTACCGGAAAGATCCCCTTCAGAACTTATTCTATGAGACAATGCCGATGCATAATTGTATATGATTTCAATTGCTTCATAAATTTTCTTATTCTTTAGTTTTTTTTCACCCTCTATTTCATAGCTGAACTCAAGTATATCCTGAGGATTAGAAATAAATTTCATCCTTCCATTCATATCATCAATTAACACTTCAAATTCAGCCGCCAGATTATCCATTAAGGATTTTATTACCATTCTGGACATTGAACCGGCCTGCTTTTTCTTCTTTGCTATTTCATCGAGACGCTTGGAATAAGCAATATACTGATTATTATTCATAGGTTTCTGATTGAATATCTTATTATATTCAATGAATGTATCATAATATGATCTGAACGCATCCTGACATTTTTTCAGCTGATTGAAGATATCCTGCATTTTGATTCTATAATCGATCTTTACATTTGTAGAAAAATCAATATTATACTTAATCTTGTTTGTGGTTAATATAAATGAATACTCTTTTTCAAATTCAAGGAAAAGCAGGTAGGCAAGCAGTACTTTATCTGTATTATTCAGAAGCTCGAACTCACCTTTTTTATCGTAAATGGATCTTAATGAATTGATGTCCAGTCTGTACATCAGTTTCAGACCCTCTTTAACCGAGTCATTTTCAATTACTTTCTCATCGGGCTGCTCTGAATCTATCTGAAGATCAGGTTCTTCGGCGTAATCAACCTGCACTGATCTGCTGTCATCACGTCTTACACGATTACCCGGTTTTTCAGACTGATAAATTGAAAGAATTTCTTCAATTACCTTATCAGTTTCTGTAAATAAAATACCGTGATAATGGCAGAATATTGTATGAAGCCGCGGATAAAGTTTATCGAACACAACAAACAAAGCATTTTTCAGATCTTTCTTTCTGATATTTTTATCTTTTTTTCCTTCACTATAAGAAATACTCATATCTATTGCTTTTTCAAATGAGTTTAAAATTGAATTTTCATAAGATTTCAGGATAAAAAGTGGACGGAATAGTTCGTTAATTGAATCTCTCAATTCTGAAAGTGGCTGTGGAATGTCTGGAAAATTACGGTATGAATCGAGAATCTGATCAATTAAAATGGGCTGATAAAGATCACCGGCATTTTCACACAATTCATAATATATAGGAGAAATTCTATCAAGGGAGCGGATAATTCTGTTCCCGGTTTTAGGATCTTTTTTGTAAAGAGAAAGAAAAATCATTTGAATCTCAATCAGAGATGGTTTATAATAATCATTAAATTTCTGAAAAAAAGAATTTTTAAAGAAAACAGTATTGAATCCGGTTACACCTAGAATTCTTAATCTCATTCTAATCCTGAATCTGTCAAAGGCGGATGAGGAACGTACCGGCATTGCAGATGAGATTTTTTTTTGAGAAACAACCCGTTGATTAGAGGGTACTCTTTTATTACTGTAATGCTCATCCAGCCGCTGCTGATGCTGTTTCTGTTTATCTCTATCTATAACAAGACTTCTCCTGGCATCTCTGTCCGATATAACCTGTCCGCCGGCATCTTTGAATTTATTAAACAGATCTTTACGCTGACTGTCATCTATTTCGTTTACTCTTAGATTCTGCTTTGTTTTATCAATTTCTTTCATTATAAGCCTGTTTAGTTTTTATATAAGAGAATCTTAAAATTCTGTCTGAAATATAAAGTAATTCCTTCATAAAATTATGTAAAAAATATTAGCATAAGTCAATTATTTTATTGTTGATAAATTACTGTTAAACTATATTGTTCTAATAGAATATTAAGCGGAGACCAGTTTATGAAAAACATCGGAATAATCGGCGCAGGTATAATGGGTACTGATCTTGCACACATCACTGCAGAAGCCGGTTATCAGGTTAAAATTTTTGATAATAATACAAAAATAGCAGAGAATGCTATCAATCTCATACATGAGAGACTTGATAAATATGTCAAAAAGGAACGTATAACAGAATCTGACAGAAAAAAAATTGAGAATCACATAAAGATTGCGTTCAACATGGAGGAATTATCTGATTCTGATATACTTCTTGAAGCTGTAAGTGAAGATCTGCATGTAAAAAAAGTTATTTTTTCGCATCTAAATGAGATATGTTCGGCAGGGAGTATCCTTGCTTCTTTAACTTCATCTATATCAATTACTGATATTGCATCGGCAACAACACGCCCCGAATCTGTTATCGGGCTTCATTTTCTTAATCCGGCAAGAGTACTTAAACTGGTGGAAATTGTTCCGGGATTTTCCACAACCCGGGAAACAGTTGAAATGGCGAAATCTTTTCTTAAAAAGCTTGGCAAGGATTATATTGAAGCAAAAGACTATCCGGGATTCTATCTTAATAGAATTTTATATCCCATGATCAATGAGGCAATTTTTCTTCTCTATGAAGGGGGAACAAAACCTGAAATTATAGACAAGGCTATGAAAAAAGGGCTTAACCTTCCAATGGGGCCGCTTGAAATTGCTGATATGGTAGGACTTGATGTAATTCTCGGTATCGGAGAAGAGATGCTCAGAGGTTATTCAGATCATAAGTACAGACCCTGCCCTCTTCTGAGAAGATATGTAGCATCGGGTTACCTTGGTAAAAAGACAGGGAGAGGTTTTTACCTTTACTTAATTGCATCGCAGTTCGAAGAGCTTGATAAACCACCTGAAGGCGCCCATGAAGGTCAGATCTTTTTTGGCGGTTTTGTGTCTATTGGTCTTCCATCTGGAGATCTGATAACTGAAGAGGAAAATTTTGTAAAAGGTAATGTTTATACATTTGACGAAAGTGAAATAACAAAAGAACTGCTTGTAACACATCTGTCCTATGACTTCGGTCTATCCTTTGAATATATGCCCATCGACTATGTCGGAATTAAAACAAAACTCAAGAGAACGATAATAGTTCAAAGGACAATTTTCGGGGCGGATTTCCAGAACTGGAGCGAGACTCTTTACAGCAACTATTCAATACTTCTGGGACCTGCTTTTCACCTTACAAACAGAAAACAGTGGGATATAACCTTAACCCCGATGATCGGATACGCATATGCAAAATATGCAGCAACCCCCATTGCCGCTGATCTTGTCAGCGGGTACAGCGGAGACAGAAAACGTGATGTAAACGGCATGACTTACGGAGCGGAACTTAACCTGACAATCTATTTCAGCGGAGGACTTTATATATCCATAGGTACAGACTGGAATAAATATCCCCTCAGCTTCAGTCCGTCTTACTCACTAGCACAGGGTGGAAAAACTTTTATGAATGGAAAAAGTTCAGGGAATATCCAGACTATTAATCTTGCCATATCTGCAGGTTACGCATTTGCAAATTAATTCTCTCTGTTCAGTATGTTATTTATAAATTTCACCGCATTTAAAGTTACCCATCTGCTTCTTCCTTTTTTTTCCTTTATCATTCCCTGAAGAGTATTTTCACAATCCCAGGAACCGTCTATGTTCTGTCTTTTTATAACATAATTAAACAATTCACCGGATATTGATTTTACACCATTACCGGTTTCAGAGACTAATACAAGCCCGGAAAGATAATCGTATTGCGACATGATGGGATAACCGGCTTTATTAAAAATAATATTATTCCCGCAAAGGAGTTTAACTCCGGAGTTAATAAAAAAATTATTTCTTATAAAAAAATCTGAACCTTTTTTTATTTCATCATCATGGCTATTATTGCCGGCCTGGATTAATGCTTTTAAACAGGAATATGAAGCTGCTGGACAACTTGTTACTTTATTATCATTTTCGTATTTCAAACCATTACCGGAACCGTTCAAAAATATAAGTTTCATTACATCGCAGAATCCTGCAACGGGGCAATGAAGCCATCCTCCGTCACTTCTCTGATTTTCTACAATCCAATTCAATCCTGAAGAAGTACGGGAATCTGTTACTCCGCTTTTTAACAAAGAATAGACCATATTACCGGTTCGACACCCCACTGCATCGACTAATTTAAAACCGAAACGGAATCCTCCGTTATCAAGCTGGGTTCTGCTGCAGAGATAATCAGCAGTGGTATTAATAAATTCAGATGTGTTTTTATAACCGCAAGCAGCGGCATAAAGATAAAACCAGACCGATCCGCGGTAGTAAAGATCGGGATGATTTGTATCTCCGAGAATACCATTAAATGTATTTTTTTTGAAATATTGTGTTAACTCTGATTCTGCAAGTTCATCATAAATTTTATCTACTTCAATTACTTTTAAAACTTCACTCTTAACAAGATATGAAACAGCCGGATTTTCACCATCAGTAAGCCATGGAACAGGATCCATCTTCATGTATTTATTTAACATTCAGTGCCATCTTTAATTAAAAATTCTGCGAATCTGAAATCGAGTTCAGTTGTAATCTTTATATTTTTAATAGAACCATCAATTGCATTAATAGCATGCCCCATATTAAATACAAGAGAGATATCATCGGTTACCGCCCTACTCCTGTTCTGTCTCTGCAGATCATGAGCCTGCCTGATTAATTTATAACGGAATCCCTGAGGTGTCTGTGCGGAGTAGACAGTTTTCCTTTCAGGAATTCTTTCAACTATTGAATTCTGTATTAATGCAACTGTATCTGCAGATGGAATATATGTACCGCATGCTCCTGAAATTTTTACATTATTAATTATTTCAATTATAATTTTTCCAGTTACAAAGGGACGGGCCGCATCATGAAATAGAAAAATATCATCTTCATTGAATACAGATGAAATCAGCGCATTATATGAAGAATCAGATCTCTCCTCCCCCCCCTCAATAAATGACTGAATTTTAGGATAATCCGACGCTGGGAACAGATTCTTTATTTCATCAATGAGACTCTTTTCTGAAACTATTATTATTTTATCTATCATGTCGATTTTATGAAAAGTATCAACGGACCATGATATTACAGGTTTATTCCCAAGAATCAGCATCTGCTTCGGTTTTGTACCACCAAGGCGCAATCCCTTTCCGCCGGCAAGTATAACGGCAATATTCATTAATTATTATTCTCCGTGGGAATAAATTTTCGTTGATGTATAATCACTATTCTTTTAATATATTTCAATTAGAAAAAGTGTGGTTTATATGAATAATACAAAAATTGGTATAATAACAGTGAGCGACAGATCATCCAGAGGTGAAAGAGATGATTTATCCGGTCCGGAAATAAAAAAGTGGAGTGAAAAAATGAACTTCACAGTTGTAGAAGAGGTTATTATCCCGGATGAAGCTGATGTTATAAAAAAGACCCTCATTGAATTATCCGACAAGGGAATTGATCTTATACTCACTACAGGAGGAACAGGTTTTGCTCCCAGGGATGTTACTCCGGAAGCTACAAGAGCAGTTATAGAGAGAGAAGCTCCCGGTTTCGCAGAGGTTATGCGAATGAGATCACTTCAGATAACACCACATGCTATGCTTTCACGCGCCGTATCCGGTATAAGAAAAAATACTCTGATAATAAATCTCCCCGGCAGTCCTAAGGGTGCCCGTGAGAATCTGGAATTTATCGAAAGTGCAATCCCTCATGCTGTAAAACTTCTTAAGAATGAAGTTAAAGATTGTGCGGAAGAGATGAAGAAAACTCATGCTTAGAAAAGATATTTTTTCATGTATTACCATAAAAAAAGGTGATATAACTACAGAGACTTCCGATGCAATTGTTAATGCCGCCAATACTTCACTCCTTGGCGGAGGCGGAGTAGACGGGGCAATCCATAAAGCTGCCGGACCGGGACTTCTGGAAGAGTGCAGAAAATTCAACGGATGCAGACCGGGTGAAGCGAGAATTACTGCAGGTTATAACCTTAAGGCAAAATTTGTTATTCACACTCCGGGACCGATATACAAGGATGGTAAGAGCAGCGAGCCTGAAATACTCCGAAGCTCCTACTGGAATTCATTGATGCTTGTAAAAGAGAATAATCTTAAATCAGTATCCTTTCCGGCAATATCAACAGGTGTTTACAGATATCCGAAAGATGCTGCAGCTGAAATTGCAATTGAAACTGCTGTCAGTTTTATTGAAAAAGAAGAGTATCCCGTTGATATCTCTTTCATTCTTTTTGATAATGACAATTACGAAATATATATAAAAACTCTGGAAGATAAAAAGAATGAACTACATTGATCTGCTGAAAAACAGCGCTGAAAAATACTCAAGTATTGTATGTATGGGTCTTGATCCTGTAATTGAAGATATCCCGGAAGATGCAGGAACCCACGGCGAGAGGATATTCAGATTTTATGAAAATATTCTGAATAAACACATTCAGAAAAATATCTTCCCCGGAGCAGTAAAACCTAATTATGCATTTTATGCCCAATATGGAATAGATGGAATTTCCGCTCTGGAAAAGATTATGAAAATTTATAAAGCAGCAGGCATACCTGTTATTCTCGATTATAAAAGAGGAGACATTGGTAAAACTGCAAAGGCATACGCAAAGGAGGCGTTTGACTTTTTCGATGCTGATTCTGTTACACTATCTCCATTTCTCGGATACGATTCTATTGAGCCATATATCAAAGAGTACCCGGATAAAGGCTATTATATATTGACTAAAACCTCCAACAGCAGTTCAGGTGAGATTCAGGATATTAAATCTGATAATAAAGAGATTTTTATTCACGTTGCTGAACTGATTTTAAAATGGTATCATCCCGGAATCGGCTCTGTAGCAGGTGCTACTTATCCTGAACAGCTTGAAAAAATTTCCAATATCTTTATCGGCTCAGGTAAAGAAATTCCATTTCTTATTCCCGGCGCAGGTACTCAGGGCGGGAGTATTGAAGAGGTAATAAAAGTTATTAAAAGATCTTCTGATATCAGAATACACAGGATAAACGCTTCGAGTTCACTGAATTATGCCTATAAAACATTTAAAGATTTAAAATATGACGATGCATCTGTTGAAGCACTGAAAAAGATGAACGACGAGATTAACGGATTGAGTTAAAAACTAAATCTGTTTCAAACCGAAATTAAAAGGAAATTTTACTGCATCTAACCCGAGATCATTGTAAAACGCCTCCATCTCATTCTCATTTTTAAATGCGACATACTCAGGGTTTTCATTATATGCAGAAAGCAGGAACTCTTTAATTTCAGGATACATACCATTTTCAATCAGTAACGGTATGTCATTAAAATCATTTTTTAGAATTTCATTAAGAGTCGAATTATTAACTTTTAAAACAGGATTGATGAAACTGTATTTTTTTACAGTATCGAGATATTTCGTCATACTTTCAGTTATATGAAAAAAGTGAAAAATTGCACCTTCAGAAAATGAATTAAAAACATTTAATCTTCTGTAGAAATTGTCTTTTTCATAATCTTTCACAATCTTAATTATAGAAGCATCATCCAGTAAATCACCTGTATATAAAACTATATTATACAGTCTCCCCTGATCAGCTCCCTCAATAAATTGATTCAATTGACTGTAAAAACTTTCAGCATCATTAACTGTAATATGTAGATCTGTAACTATGGTATCTACTTCGCTGGAGATTTTGTTCACCGGCCATGTAGAGGTATCACTGTTAAAAACAAGTCCCCGGGTAAATAATGAATCCGAGGGATTGGTAAAATCTGGAAGATAAAAAACCTTCGCCGACATACCGGTTTTCTTCTCCATATGTAATGACAACTGTTTTATATTTTCAGCCTTAAAGTTCCACCCCTCAATAAAATAATATGGAGGTTTATTCTGGAATGAAATTTTATCCTTTTCACTCTTCTCTCTTATTGCTGTTCCCGGAAGTATCATCAATGGATATAATTCAATAAAATCGCCGAATCCTCTATCGCATAAAACATCTATTGTTTTAATAAAACTTTTTAAATCATCTCCCGGCAGTCCCGGTATAATGCCGATTTTCAAATCGATTCCCGCCTCAGCAAGATTTTCAATTCCATCAAGCTCTTTTTCCGGATCTGTATCCCGCTGTACACTTCCAAGAGCTTTTTTGTTCATTGACTGGAGGCCCACTTCAAGACTGCGGAAACCGGCATCGTACATCAACTCTGCAATTTCTGGTGTAATCCGGTCCGTTCTGATCTCAGTATGAAGATTTACCTGATGATTCATACTTTTTAAAGTTTTTAAATTGGATATAAAATCCTTTGAGCGGTCAAAAGTGGGGCTTAATATATAAATTTCTTTTATCTCTTTTCTATTTTTGATAACATCCGTTAAAATAGTAAAAGGGAGCTCCCTTACCTTCTGCTGATTTTTTGAATAAAAACAGTAGCTGCACTTATATGGACAGCCGCGGGTCAGCTCTATAAAAACAGAACCGTCAACAAGAGTGTTAAGACGATTTGCAGAGAGAGGCTCTACAATATTCTCTTCGCTTACAAGTTCCTGCCCCGACTGAACCGCAACTGAATTGTTCTCTACATTAATATACCGGATATCACGCCCGGATAAAAAAGATTCAAAGAACCACTCCCCTTCCCCTGAGATAAAAATGTCAACTTCAGGATGATGAGATGACAAAGCTATACTCCCCTCTGATATCTCCGGACCACCAAAAAGAATTAATACAGAGTCAAGGCTGTCGCGAATCATTCCCGACAGACGGAGATTACGCTCAACATTCCACAGATATGAAGTAAAACAGATAACATCGGGTGATTCTGAAACTGCATATTTTGTAATCATTTCGTCGGAGCAGAAGTTTGACAGTACCGATGGAAGAGTCCGGCATATAACATCATTAAAATTCTTTTTAATATATGATGATATTACTGCAGAAGCATAGTCGATGTTCCCGTTTACATAGCCGTAAGAATGATCGATAAGAGGTAATTGAATAAATAGTATTTTCATAAATTCCTAAAAACAGTCTTGTAATTATTAATTGAATAATGTATAATGTAACTTCTTATAATTTACCAAAGCAAACTTTACGTAACTGCTCAAAAACCTGTGGTATTCATCTCTGCCGCGCCGGTGGCGCGGCAGAGATCAGTTTCACCACCGATTTACGAGCAGTAACAGACCCCGTCGCTACTGGCGTCGGGGGAAATAATTAACAAATAAGAGTTGAACGTAATAAAATCACGCAACTTACTTAAGAGTTACAATTTTACTAATAATATAAAAGTATAATAATAGACAATGATAAAAAAAGAAAATAATAAAAAGTATGAAATACTCTGTATTGATGACAGCAGATTAAACAGGGTATTTATAAATAAAATCCTGAGTCCGCTTAATATTACAGTTTACGAAGCTGAGAATGGATTAAAAGGACTGGAAATGCTCAGCGAAAAAGATTACGATCTTATCCTTCTCGATATAATTATGCCCGAAATGGATGGATTCGGATTTCTGAAAGAGTTTCAAAAGAGGGACAAAGAAGAATTTATCCCGATAATTCTTATGACCGGTCTTGATGATCTTAATTCTAAAATTAAAGGATTGAATATCGGAGCTGATGATTATCTCCTCAAACCCCTTAATGAAGAGGAGTTGATAGCACGGGTTTTTTCACTTCTAAGACTTAAAAGAGTTAATTCCGAGGGAACTAGAAGCAGCCAAAAAAATCCAGCAGTTTATTATTCCGGATAATTTTGATTTTATTGACTATCCGAAAATCAGCGGAATTTATCTCCCTATTGAGGACATAGGGGGGGATTTTTTTGACTGCTATAAACTCGATAAAAACCGGTCGGCCTTCCTGATTGCAGATGTTACGGGACATGGAATTCCGGCTGCCCTTACAATGACTATGTCCAAAATGCTATTCAGTATTTATGCCGAAAAATTCAGCAATGCCGCAGATCTTATGAGTGAAATCAACAGACAGCTCAGAGGAACACTGCTTGATATGCAGTATATTACAGCTTTCTATCTGATATATAATCAATCTGATAAAACATTATCTTACTCCAATGCCGGACATACGCGTCCATTGTATTACAAATCATCAAAAAATCAGATAGTTGCATTGGATTCTTTCGGATGGTTTATCGGAATATCCGATGATACGGATTATGAAGAGAAAAAGATAAATGTCGCAGAAGGGGACAGACTTTTTTTATATACAGATGGTATTACAGAAGCAAAAAACAGAGAGGGTGAGGATTTCGGAGAGATTAGACTTGCCCGGTTTTTAAAAGAAAATCTTGATCTTCATGGTAAAGACTTCTGCGATAAGCTTCTTGAAACTGTTAATAATTATGCCGATGGCACTGAAATAAATGATGATATCGCATTTCTTAATATTGAATTTTAAATATCATCATTTATTTTATCTGTAAATTTACTCCTTGTCTTCAGTCTCCTCTTCTTCCTGGTCTGGAATTCCTTCAGAGTAATCTGCTTTATTAACCGGTGCCGGCTGTTCCGGAACAGTTCCAGAAGTTTTATCTTTAATATAAGCTTCAAGTTTATCAATGCCGTCTTTCAATTCAGAAAACTCGGAAAGATTTAGAGCCACACCCTTTTGAGTCGGTTTATAAATATCTGTTCCATCCATATCTCTCCCTGCCACGTACCATATGCGGAGATTTATCAGTTCCTTCCCTTTAAATTCAGAGACTTCGATCCTGATTATTTCATTATTATTTCTTTGAATATCTTTTATTAATACTGCCATGATTATCTCCTTCAGGATAAAATAGAAAAACTAAATTATAATACGGTCCACTGTGGTCAATAAAATCTATAAAAATGATATTATTTTTAACATATATCATAAATTTATCGCATAATTTTTATTAAAATTAGCACTTATTTGTGGTAGCAATTCATTTTGGGGGCACAGAGTTAAGCGCTGCTCCCGTTAACCACCATTTCTGTTAATGCGAATCATACTTACTCCATCAAATAATTCGCTACACTTATTTGTTAATTATTTCCACGCCGCTTCCGGTGGCGAGGATAATTGCGTTTTTCTATTATAAACAAATATCAAAAACACAAAGAATTCCGAAATTACCTAAAACTATTGGAAAAACAGGGTTTTTGCTCATACTTAATAATATTATATTGATTAGATAAGTAAACTTTATATCATGGTATTTATATATCAACCAGTATATCGGTGGAAAAATAGCACTCCCCCGTGTCAACGGTACGATGGAGACTAAATACCGCAGGTTTTTAAAATTATTGTATTTATTAACAGATTCAGGGATAAAAATGGAAAAAAGTATTTTAACAGCAATTATTTCAAATAACAATCTGGAATTCATTAAAAGCGCTATTCTTGAAATACAAAACTTTGATAATATCGATCTTCTGATTATCGATGACGGTTCAGATTATGATATTCTTGATGAAATAAAAGAATTTAAATTTGTAAAAAGTATTATTCACGATGAAGGTTTAGGCTATGGAGCCTGTCTGACATCTGCGGTTGTATTTGCACGTGATTTCGATTATAACTACTTAATTACATTAAATCCTGAAGAGCCGGGTTTTGTGAAAGATCTTCCGGAGATTATCAACAATCTGGAGTATGGTTATGATATAGTAACATGCAGCAGAATTCTTGAAAATTCAGATTATAGTAAAATTGACGATGGTGTACTGCAATTTTTTGAAGATCTTACAGGATATTTAAACAAGGTTACCGAATTAAGTCTGACCGATCCGCTGTCTGAAATTAAGGGATATAATATTGATTCCACAAAAGATATTGATTTAACAGTGGAAGATCACGGAGTTCTATTACAGCTTTTTATTCAGAGTTCATATTTCGGTTACAACGTAATAGAACTTCCATCAGATTCGGGATCATCTTTCGGAAAAGAGCTGGAATTATATGAAAATCCTCTTGAATCATTTATTGCAGTAATTGAAACCGAAAAATACTTATACAATAAAGGTTCTATTAATTAACACAATTTCTTCTTCTTAAATACTGTTTTCAAACTTAAAGTGTTAAATGATTCTACACTTGAAAATCATTCGGAAAGAACCGCTGCTATGGACTTATCAGCAGCAATTCAGATCTTCAGAATATTGAAGAACAAATTCGAACACTATACTTTTTTATATTGACAAACAACTTTTTCAGTACTCATAAGTAAGTCGCTTAATTTTACTAAATTTAGCGACTTACTTATTAATTATTTCCCGCCGCCAGGGGCGCCGGGGTCTATGACTATTAAAATAAATCTTTTAAATGCGATGAAAAAATGACAAGACCCGTTATAGTACAAAGTGACAATACACTGCTTGTAGAGGTTGATAATCCAGCCTTTGAAGATGCACGTAATTTAATTTCACAATTTTCGGAACTGGAAAAAAGTCCCGAACATATTCATACGTATCGTATAACTCCGCTGTCTCTATGGAATGCCGCAGCATCGGGGCTAAGAGTAAAGGGGATTCTGGAGAACCTTGAATTATACTCCAAATACGAAATTCCGGACACAGTTTACACAACAATTAATGAGCAGATGAAGAGGTATGGTCTGCTGAAGCTGGTCATGGCCGGAGAAGATCTTGTTTTATCATCTACAGACCCTAACCTCATAAATGAAATTCTATACAATAAAAAGCTTCAGAATTATATTTATGAACGAATCGATTTAAACAATATAAAAGTAAAAAAATTATTCCGCGGACACATCAAACAGGCTCTTATTAAAATGGGTTTTCCTGTTGAAGATCTTGCCGGCTATGATGAAGGTGATCCATGTGAAATTAATATTCGTCCCCTTGAAGAGGATGGCAGCGGACTGTCATTCAGAGATTATCAGAATGATTCAATTAATGCTTTCTATAAAGGTGGCGGCCCCGAGGGGGGAAGCGGAGTTGTAGTACTTCCATGCGGTGCAGGTAAAACTGTTATCGGAATTGGTGCAATGATTACAATCAAATCGGAAACCCTTATACTGGTAACAAATACAATTGCGCTTAGACAGTGGAAAGATGAACTTTTAAGCAAGACTATGGTTACAGAGGATATGATTGGTGAATACTCCGGTGATAAAAAAGAGATTAAATCTATAACTATCGCTACATATAATATTTTAACTTACCGTAAGAACAAGAAAGAGGGTTTTCTCCATTTTGATCTTTTCAATTCTAAAAACTGGGGTCTGATTATTTATGATGAAGTTCATCTTCTTCCTGCTCCTGTTTTCAGAATGACATCTGAAATTCAGAGTAAAAGAAGACTCGGTCTTACAGCTACTCTTATCCGGGAAGATGGGCTTGAATCTGATGTGTTCAGTCTCATCGGACCGAAAAAATATGATATGCCCTGGAAGATACTTGAAAAAGCGAACTGGATTGCAACAGCTCTCTGCACCGAAGTGAGAATAGAACTCCCTGAAGACAAGAGGGTTCAATACTCTCTTTCAAAAGATAGAGAAAAATTCCGCATAGCATCGGAGAACCCGAAAAAGATAGATTTTGTGAAAAGAATTCTTAAGCATCATGAAGATTCAAATATTCTGATCATAGGGCAGTATATTTCACAGCTGGAAGAGTATAAAAGAGTTCTCGGATTTCCAATGATTACAGGGAGCACGCCGCTTAATGAGCGAGAAGATCTGTATAAAAAATTCCGGTATGGCGAGATAAAGAATCTTATTGTATCAAAAGTTGCAAACTTCTCCATCGACCTTCCTGATGCGAATGTTGCAATTCAGATATCAGGTACATTCGGATCAAGACAGGAGGAGGCACAAAGGCTCGGACGTGTTTTAAGACCTAAAAAAAATGATAATTTTGCATTTTTTTATACTGTCATCACATCCAACTCGGTTGAGGAGAAATTTTCTCATAACAGACAACTCTTCCTTACTGAGCAGGGCTATACCTATTCCATTATGAACGAAGAGATGTTTAATAAAAAATTCGATTAGATAAAACCTAGTAAGTATTTAAAATCAGTAAAAATATCTTCTGCAGCTGCCTTATGAAATATGATATTTTCGGAATGTATTTTTACACTAAAAAATGCATTCTGAAATTAAATCCACACTAATTAATAAAACAATTTTGTATTTTTTTTATTAAAGAGACCTCGAACAACATTTACTATAAATTTTAATTGATTTTTTTTTAAGAGCTGAACTATCGTTTAATATTAAGATATATATCGCTATAATAATGAAGAGCTTTGTAAATGATGGAATTTTAATATTTTCAGCTCCATATTCAGTTTTTCATAAAGGAATAAGAACATCGAAATGAGCGCATTCAGCATCAACTGGAAAATTACAAAAGATTTTCCCATAATAACTCTCGAGGGTGACATCACCTCAGAAGCTGATCAGTTATTGGAAGAAGCATATTATGAAATCAGAAACCACATAAAAGAAAAAATATATATATTCGACTTCAGAAAAGCGAGTTATATTAATTCATCGGGCATTTCATCATTTATTAAAATAATACATATCCATAAAGAAGAGAATGGAGACTTTATTTTTACCGGACTTTCGGAACATCTTAAAAAAGTAATGGATATAGTAGGCTTAACAGATTATGTTAAAATTTTTGATACAATTGAGAATGCCATCAGCAACAGTAAAAGCGAACTGTAACAGGAGGATCATGGATGGCTTCTAAAAAACAGTCCATAGATTGTGTACTTTCAATAGATGCAGGAACTCAATCAATTAGAATAGCTCTTATAGATTTTAAAGGGAACTTTCTTAAAATCTGCAAAACTGAAATTGAACCTTATTTTTCCACCAATCCCGGATGGGCAGAGCAGAACCCTGAATACTTCTGGAAAACGTTATCAGCTACATGTAAAAAAGTTTTTTCCGATCTTCCTGTTACAAAGGAATCGATCAAAGGTGTAACGCTGACAACTCAGCGCAATACAATGGTCAATCTCGATAAAAACGGTGTCCCTTTACGTCCTGCGATTATCTGGCTCGATAGAAGAAAAGCAAAAAAACCGGAATGGCCGCCGTTCTATCTAAAAGCCCCTCTTAAAGCATTAAATCTGTATGATGCAATAGTTTATACAATGATGGAATGTGAAGCTTCATGGATTTATCAGAATGAACCTGAAATCTGGGGCAAAACAGATAAATTTCTGTTTTTATCCGGTTACTTTACATATATGCTCACGGGCGAATTTACAGATTCTACCGGTAATCAGGTGGGCTATGTACCATTCGATTATAAAAAACACCAGTGGGCAGGAGATAACGATCTCAAATGGAAAATGTTTCCTTATATAGATAGAAACCAGCTGCCGAAACTGGTAAAACCTTCCGAGATACTAGGTTATATAACAAAAGGTGCATCATTTAAAACTGGTATACCGGCTGGAATTCCTGTTTTTGCGGCTGCAGCAGATAAAGCATGTGAGGTTTTAGGTTCAGGGTGTATGTCTCCTGATATTGCCTGCCTGAGCTTCGGTACCACTGCAACAATTGAAACCACTAACGAGAAATATACAGAAATTGTTCCATTTATGCCACCATATCCAAGCGCTATACCAGGATCTTATAACACGGAAGTTATGATTTATAGAGGTTTCTGGATGGTAAGCTGGTTTAAAAATGAATTTGCACACAGTGAAGTATTACTGGCGAAAAAGAAGAATATTGCCCCGGAAATTATACTCGATCAGATGGCCGGGAGTATTCCTCCTGGATCGATGGGGTTGATGCTTCAGCCCTTCTGGTCTCCCGGCGTTAAAGTCCCCGGACCGGAAGCAAAGGGGTCAATTATAGGATTTGGAGATGTTCATACTAAAGCTCATGTATACAGAGCAATTCTTGAAGGATTATCGTATGCATTAAGAGAGGGTGCGGATAGAACTGAAAAGAAGAATAAAGTAGAAATTCAGAAACTACGTATTTCCGGCGGCGGTTCACAGAGCAAAACAGCGATGCAGCTAACTGCTGACATTTTTAATCTCGTTGCAGAACAGCCTCATACTTACGAAACTTCTGCTCTTGGTGCAGCTATAGACGCAGCTGTGGGACTAAAAGCATTCAGCGGATTTAAAGAAGCAGTAAATTCTATGACGCGAATAAGCAAAACATACGAACCAGATCGGGAAAACAGTAAAATTTATAATGAATTATTTGAAAAAGTATATATGAAAATGTACAAAAAAATGAAACCGCTTTATGAGGATATTCGAAGCATAATCAATTATCCTTCAATTTATAAACAGGATTAATAAAAAAAGGGGCTTTAAAGCCCCTTTTTTATTTAGTTTATGATTTTGCTAATCATTTTTACAATTACATCAATATCTTCAGCTGAACCTTTATCAAGCAGCTTTTTGAAAGTTACTAATTCCTTTCCGTAGGTATTTTCATCAGCAACAACAAACTTTTCACCAACTCCATATAAGAGCCAGTCTACTGAAATTTTATGTCGGATTGAAACACTTCTCAAAAATTTGAATGACGGATTTTGTGAACCGCACTCAACTTTAGCAACATATCTTCTATCAATCCCTGCTGATTCACCGAATTCTCTCTGTGTGATCTTAAGATCTTTTCTGATCTCTTTTAAACGAAGTCTTATGTTTTTGAAAAATTCAGCTTCTTTTTCATCATCGAGTACGCTTTCAGAAAGAAATTCATGTTCATTATATCTCTCCCTGTACTTACTCTGGTTACCAGTTGTTGTATTCATATTCCCTCTATATATATTTTTTTTAATTGAGAAAACACACTTTAATACACCACATTTTTTTTTCAAGAAAAATACTCATATAAACACAAATGTATGAAAACTAACACTAAATATTTGTTACAATCTTAAAAAAAACTCTGACATTTCTCTCATCCGGTAATCCGGGTGCAGGAAAAGACATTTTACTATAAATTTATAATTACGTGCCAAAGGTAAAACAATAAGTAATAAATTTTACTTTACACTTTATTATATAATACTCAAATTCATAATGAAATACAAATTCTGGATAAAAAAATGATTACCGTTGAAAAAGCTCTGGAAATAATAATATCTGATACTTCAGTTACAGAAAAATCTGAAAAAATAGATCTTTTTAACTCTTATGGACGTACTCTCTTTAAAGATGCCATTGCTGAATCTAATGTTCCGCCGTCAAACAATTCCGCTATGGATGGATACGCAGTCTTTACTGAAGATTTGGCTGCTGCTGAAAAAAACACACCTGCTTTATTGAAGATAATTGATGAAGTACAGGCCGGTTATGAATTCAAAGGGGACTCGCTTAAAAGCGGAACTGCTGTAAGAATTATGACAGGAGCTCCTATCCCTGAAGGTGCCGATAGCGTTATACCTTTTGAAGAGACTGAAGAATCTGGTGATATTGTAAAAGTATTCAAAAAAACATCTATTCATGAGAATATCCGTTTTGCCGGTGAAGATATAAAGAAAGGTAATATTGTATTAAAAGCAGGAACCAGAATAGACTCTGCAGAGATAGGTCTTCTTTCATCTATAAATATGAAGGAGATTGAAGTCTACAAAAAACCTAAGGTTGGTATAATCTCTACGGGGGATGAACTGGCTGAGCCGGGTTTAAATAATTCAGGGAAGATAATTAACAGTAATGCATATGTTTTATATTCAGAGGTACAAAAATACGGGGGAAACCCTGTCTATGCCGGTATTGTAAAAGACAATTATGAAGATGTTAAAAACTGCTTTTTAAGAATGATGGATAACGATATAATTATCTCCTCAGGCGGAGTATCCATGGGGAGATACGACTTTATACCTGATGTTCTTAAAGAACTGGGAATAGATATTAAAATTGAAAAAGTTATGATGAAGCCGGGAAAACCTATAATATTCGGTACAACAGGTAAAAAAATATTTTTCGGACTGCCGGGTAATCCTGTTTCAGTTATGGTTTCGTTTATGCAGTTCGTAAGACCGGCAATTCTTAAAATGACAGGTAATTATAAAATCAGTAAACCGGTATTAAAAGCTATAACAACAGAAGTAATAACAAAAAAAGCTGGGAGAAAACATTTTATCAGAGGTGTATTTCATATTAAAGACGGAAAATTATTTGTAAGTACAACCGGTCCTCAAGGTTCTGGAATACTTACATCTATGAGCAGTGCAAATTGTCTGATAATAGTACCTGAAGAGATTGAATTAATAAAAATCGGTGAATCAGTTGATATCCAGCTTACAGGGCATAGTGAAATATGATGAAGAAAGGTAAATGTATACTTCTATACTCCGGAGGACTGGATAGTCTTATTGCAGGAAAAATTCTCATTGATCAGGGACTTGAAGTTATAGGTCTTCATTGTATTCTCCCTTATTTCCCGCCAGATATGGATCCGGATCAGCTGAAAGAGTCTGTTAACGCAAAACAGATTGGACTTAATTTAGTTCACTACAGATGCGGTGAAGAATATATTTCCATGCTGAAAAATCCTCTCCATGGTTATGGAAAACAGATTAATCCCTGTATTGACTGTAAAATATTTTTCATAAATAAAGCAGCAGAGATGATGCTTGAAACCGGTGCCGATTTTGTAGCGACAGGTGAAGTTGTGGGACAAAGACCCATGTCTCAACATAAAAATACTCTAATTCATATAGAAAACAGCACATTGAAAGGGAGACTTCTCCGTCCTCTATCGGCTAAACTTCTTAACCCGACAATACCTGAAATTGAAGGTATTGTCGATAGAGAAAATCTTTATGATATCAGCGGACGGGGAAGAACAAGACAGATAGCGCTTGCTGCATCACTGGGAATTAAAGATTTTTCATCTCCTGCCGGCGGATGTCTTTTTACAGATGCATTCATAGCTGCAAGAATAAAAGATCTTATGAAATACAATCCTGACTTTAAACAAAGAGATCTTTATCTTTTAAAAACCGGAAGACATTTCAGAATTAACCCTGATTTAAAGATAATAGTCACAAAAAATCAGAATGAAAGTCTTGAACTGGATAAATATGAAAGGGATTCCGATTTCTTCTTCAGACCCGGTTTCAGCGGTCCATCAGTGTTAGTTAAGGGAGTATTGAAAGAAGAAGATATCAATCTCATTAATTCAATAATGTGCAGATACGGAAAACCAACATCAGAAGAGAATAATATAACAATTTACAAAAATAATAACATTCACCGCGAGTTAAAATGTATTGAACCTATTTCAGATGCTGAATTGGATAAGTATAGAATATGATTTTTATTAAAAAGAAAAAGAAAGTAATATCATTTCTTGTATCGGGGAATGGATCAAATTTCAAAGCCGTAGCAGAAAAGATTAAAAACGGATACATAAACGGAAAAACCGGTATAGTCATATCAACTTCACAGGATGCTCCTGCATTAAAAAAATCTGAAGAACTTGGTATTCCATCAGTTATTATTGATCATAAACATTTTGCCTCAAAAAAAGATTATGAAGCAGAAATGATAAAAATCCTGAAAGATTTTAAAACAGATCTTATTATTACCGCAGGTTATATGCGTATTTTATCACCGGATTTTATTATGCATTTTCAAAACAGAATAATAAATATACACCCATCTCTTCTCCCGTCTTTTCCGGGAAAATCAGCACAACAGCAGGCGCTTGATTATGGTGTTAAAATAACAGGATGCACTAGTCACTTTATAGACGAAGGTACAGATACAGGACCTGTAATAATGCAGGCACCGGTTTCTGTTGACTACGAAGATAACATCAATACACTATCTGCTAAAATATTGAGTGAAGAACATAGAATTCTGGCAGATAGTGTTAAACTTTTTTGTGAAGACAGATTAATAATAAAAAATAGAAGAGTTAAAATAAAAAAGTAATTACTTTTTTTCAAATTTCTCTTTTAATCCAACATCCTGAATCTGATAATATATTTCTATCCCGTTTTCAACTCTCTTTTCAGAAATAACTTTTCCGTTTTTCATAGGTTTATCAAATTCTGAATTGATTTTTGAGATATCCGTAAATCGGCTTTCATTCATCATTCTGACTTTTACAATATCCTGAATTATCTTATGTCTTGCCTTTTCTTTAGCTTTTTCAAGATTATCAGATACAACCATCACCGTATATGTATCTTTATCACTCCAGCCGACACTTACATTTTCAGAGTTGACAACGGTTTCTTTTACCGGTTCCTTTATAATAGTTTCTTTTTTTAACTCTTTCTGAGAACAACTTGTAATAGATAGGATAAAAATTATCAAAAAGAAATAAAGTTTCATAATTTACCGTCCTTTTTTTATAGATTTTTTTAAGCAGATAATTATATTGAACTAATTCTATTATAATGAATAATATAAATTCAGGAGTATATACAATTTATGCAAATACTTATTACTTTTATAATAATTTCAATCATTTGTTTAATTCTTACATATTATTTTAATCTGTTTATTTCCAAGAGTGTTTACACCAGAAGTGAACTTAGCAATATACTACCGCAGCTTGGCAGTATGATTAATACTATTTATTACAGATATTCAATAATTTATCTTGCTGGATTTTATTTGTTATCCGGTTTAATGGGTATTCTTCTGTTATCATTATTTGAAAACTGGATTATTAATTCTGCCCTAATCCCGGTTATTTTGTTTTATTCTGCCCCAAAGCTTGCTGTTTATTTCGAACAGACAAGAGTAACTATATCTGAAAATTATAAAGATATTGCTGAAGCCCTTTACTCAAAATACTATAATTACATCTTAAGCGGTTTTTCAGCAGGTTATGCATCAAAACTTATAGAGAACTGTTTCACCAACAGTTTTATCAGTTTTACATGGTTCATCATAAATTTTTTAATTATAATTGCAATAGCAGTTTTAGCTTTAAGAAATGATATTTTTGAATAAAAACCGGAATTAATTAAACATTTTATAATATTTTGTATATATAAACAGAGCAACTAATAAAATAGTTTTAATTTTATGTTGACTTGCATCAAAATATTTTTTATTGTATTAACATCTTTAACTCATGAATATAAGTGCATGAGTAATAAAATTTTTCTAACATTTACCAGGAGGTTCTTCAATATGAAGAAATTATTCGTAATGGCTCTTGTTCTTTCAATGGGTCTTGTCTTCACCTTTACATCATGCGGCGGAAAAAAAATAGGCGGCAACGTTCAGGGAGAGACATTTAAAAATGAGAGTTGGGTTGATGATAATACTTACAGACTAGCAGCTGCCGGTGTTGCTAATTCTAAACTCAAAAACAAAGTAGCAAGAAGAGAGAGTGCAAAAAGAGCTGCTATTCTTAACGCACAGTATCAGGTTCTTGAAAAATTCAAAGGTTCTAAGATAGAAGGAGCTGCTGGTATGTCTGATTTTGAAAATACCGGTATAGCTATAGCACAGGAGATTCAGGGAGTTGTTAAAGGCGGATCAGTTATGAGTGCAACTTATGATGAGGAAGACAACTGCGAAATAATCTATGAAGTAAAAGCAAAAGGTCTTAAGAATAAAGTTGCTCATGCAGACTGGCAGTAATTTTTTTTACAGATTAAAATTTAAAAAAGCTGTCATATGACAGCTTTTTTTTAGCATTATATATAAAAAAAGACATCTTATTCAGATGTCTTTTTTTATATTTTAACCCGGCAGCGTCCTACTCTCCCACACAGCTACCCATGCAGTACCATCGGCGATAAGAGGCTTAACTTCTGTGTTCGGAATGGGTTCGATAGATTACTTATATTTTTTTATGCTATCTGAGTCAATTAAAAAAAAATAGAATTTAAATTTTTTGTAATATCTACTTATAAACCGATTGTGAAATTGCTCTCCGTGCAACCATGGTGCACCGGAGATAATATACCGCTGGTTTCTAGGTAGTTACTTTTTATAAAAATTCCATACCTTTTTATTCTGTTTCAGAAAGTACAGCAAAATCTGAAACAAAATCATTATCATTTAATTCAAGTAATTTGATCCCCACGGTTGCACGGCCCTGAGTTGAAATATCCTTTGCTAAAAGTCTTATGGTCATACCTGATAAGGAAGTTATAATAATCTCGTCAGTTGCTAATACCGAACGTATACCTGCAGCAGATCCGTTTTTATCGGTGATCTTAAGATAGGTCATCCCTTTACCGCCACGTCCCTTATTAACAAAATTATTATAGGTAATTCTCTTTCCAAAACCTTTATCAGAAATTGCAAACAATGTAGAACCCTCTTTAACAATATCCATACCAATAATATAATCTTCGCCATCGAGCCGCATACCGATTATTCCGGCTGCAGTACGTCCCATTGATCTCATTTTTTGAAGATTAGTACGGAGAAGAGAACCATTTTTAGATGCTATGACAAGATCACTCTCTTTTTCAACAACCTTAACATCAACAAGTTCATCATCTTTTTTGAGATTTATACAAATAATCCCCCCTTTTTTGGCATTGGCAAACTCTTTAATTTCGGTCTTTTTTAGAATACCGTATTTTGTTGCCATACACAGGAAATCATCAGTTTCAAAATTTTTAATAGCGCATATTGCTGTTACATTTTCACCCTGAGCAAGATTTATCAGACCTCTGAGAGATTTACCTCTGCTTGTTTTTGTTGCAGGTGGAATTTCGTAAGTTTTGAGCGCAAAGATTTTTCCTTTGTTTGAAAAAAGATAAATTGTGTCATGATTAGTTGCAACTGTCATCATTCTCACAAAATCTTCTCTCTTGGAAGACATCCCTATTACACCTTTTCCTCCGCGCCCCTGCTTTTTAAAAGTATCAATGGGCATTCTTCGGATGAAAGCATCATTTGTAATCGACACAACTACACTTTCATCAGCTATAAGATCTTCAATATCAAAATCAGTTGAAGACTCACCGCCGAGTACTATCTCTGTTCTTCTTTTATCATTGTATTTTTCTTTGACTTCTGCAAGCTCGGTTTTTATAAGATTATTAACTTTAACTTCACTTTTGAGAATTGCATTAAGTTCAGCTATAAGCTTAATAAGTTCTTTCAGTTCATCAACAATCTTCTTTATTTCAAGACTGGTCAATCTCTGAAGTCTCATATCAAGAATTGCCTTTGCCTGAATCTCTGACAGATTAAATCTCTTTATAAGTTTTGTTCCTGCTTCTTCAGGTGTTTTTGAAGCCTTAATAACTGCAATTACTTCATCGATATTTTCAAGAGCTATTTTTAATCCTTCGAGTATATGTGCTCTCTCTTCGGCCTTCTTCAGATCATATTTTGTTCTTCTTATAACAACTTCACGTTTATGTGTAATATAATGAGAGAGAACAGCCTTAAGATCTAAAACCTTCGGAACTCCATCAACAATAGCAAGCATTATAACACCGAATGAAGTCTGCAGAGCCGTGTGCTTTAAAAGCTTATTAATAATTACTCCGCTGTTTGCATCTTTTTTTAATCCAATATAGATTCTCATCCCTTTTCTATCAGATTCGTCTCTGAGTTCAGCAATACCTTCTATCTCTTTTTCGTTTACAAGTTCGGCTATTCGTGTTATCAGAGATGCTTTGTTGACCTGATAAGGGATTTCTGTAATAATTATCTCTTCTCTCCCCTTTTTATTCTCCTCTATCTCGTACTTGCCTCTTATAATTACACTGCCGCGCCCTGTATTATAAGCTTTTATGATACCTTCATTCCCCATGATTGAAGCGCCCGTGGGAAAGTCCGGACCTTTGATATATTTTAATAGATTTTTTACAGGGGTATCAGGATTATCAATGAGATATATTGTTGCATCTATAACCTCCCCAAGATTATGAGGCGGAATCTTAGTTGCCATACCCACGGCAATTCCCTCAGAACCATTTACAAGAAGATTAGGATAAGCAGATGGAAGTACCTTCGGTTCTTTTCTTGAATCATCAAAGTTGGGTAAAAAATCAACAGTCTCTTTATCAATATCTCTCAATAATTCTTCAGCAACTTTTTCAAGACGCGCTTCAGTGTACCTGTAAGCAGCAGCGCGGTCGCCATCGACTGATCCATAGTTACCCTGACCATCAATTAGAGGTACTCTCATTGAAAAATTCTGAGCCATCCGTACCATTGTTTCATACACAGCAGTATCACCATGAGGATGATAGTTACCTATTACTTCACCGACAATTTTAGCTGATTTAACATATGGACGGTCACTTCTCCAGGCACGTTGATCCATAGCCCAGAGGATCCGTCTGTGTACAGGTTTAAGACCATCACGGACATCGGGCAGGGCTCTGCCTACTATTACGCTCATGGCATAATCCAGATAAGCAACATTCATCTGGTCTTCAATTTCTACTTTTATTACTTTTGGTATAAATTCTTCGTTATTATCTTTTTTTGATGGCACTTCATTTACTCCGGTAAAATTTTTAAATTTATTTTATTCTTAATTTTATAAATCAAGATTCTGAACTTTATGCGCATTATCTTCAATAAATTTTCTTCGAGGCTCAACAGCATCGCCCATTAGAACTGAAAAAACCTGCTCAGCTTCTATATCATCATCAATTCTAACCTGAAGCATTATCCTCTTCTGAGGATCCATTGTTGTATCCCACAACTGCTCAGCATTCATCTCTCCAAGACCCTTATATCTCTGTATAGTTGCTTTCTGATCTTTAAATTTATTGAGCAATGCATCTTTATCTTCATCATTGAAAACATAGTGTAATTCTTTGCCTATTTTTATACCATATAGAGGGGGCTGCGCAATATAAAGGTAACCGCTTCTGATAAGTTCTGTCATATATCTGAAAAAGAATGTAAGAAGAAGCGTACGTATGTGTGCACCATCGACGTCGGCATCTGTCATGATTACAATTTTATGATATCTTGCTTTGGTTACATCAAAATCTTCATCTCCAATACCGGCACCGATTGCTGTTATAAGTGTTCTTATCTCTTCATTACCTAAAATTTTATCAATTCGCGATTTTTCGACATTCAGTATTTTTCCTTTAAGTGGTAGTATTGCCTGGAAATTTCTGTCTCTACCCTGCTTGGCAGAACCTCCCGCTGAATCTCCCTCAACTAGATACAATTCACATTTTGATGCATCTTTTTCCGAACAGTCTGAAAGTTTCCCGGGAAGATTATCAAACTCGAGTGCACTTTTTCTTCGGGTTAAATCTCTCGCTCTTTTAGCTGCAATTCTTGCTCTTGCACCCATTATACATTTTTCAATAATCTTCTTTACATCCTGGGGATTTTCTTCGAAAAACATTGAAAGATTTTCATATGTAGCAGATTCAACTAATCCTTTAACCTCACTGTTTCCCAATTTCATTTTTGTCTGACCTTCAAATTGAGGTTCAGGAATCTTAACACTTATAATGGCTACAAGACCTTCACGAACATCATCACCTGAAAGTTGAGTTATATTTTTTTCATATTTCCCTTTTTTAAGAAAATCATTTATTACACGGGTCAATGCTGATTTAAATCCGATTAGGTGTGTTCCACCCTCCCGTGTATTAATATTATTCGCAAATGTATAAACATTTTCATTATAAGAATCAATATATTGAATAGCAACTTCTACATCGATTTTATCTTTTGTAGTGTGAAAATGAATAGGTTTTTTCACTATAGGAGTTTTAGTTTCATTTAAATACTGAACAAATGAAACAAGTCCCCCTTTAAACTGAAAAACATGTTCAGTTGTTTTAGCTGTTTTTTCCTTTATTTCTCTTTCATCTTTTAAAACAATTTTAATACCGGCATTAAGAAAAGCCAGTTCTCTTAATCTTTTAGAGAGAGTATCAAAATTGTATTCTATTGTATCGAATATTTCATCATCAGGCCAGAATTGAGTTCTGGTTCCTCTATTTTTAGTATCACCTATTTTTTTTACATCCTGAACAGGTATACCCTTCTTATAACTTTGGGTATATTTTTTTTCTTCACGGCATACTTCAACAGTCATGTTTTTAGAAAGAGCATTAACTACTGAAACACCTACTCCATGAAGTCCCCCTGAAACTTTATAGGTATCATTATTGAATTTACCACCTGCATGAAGTTTAGTTAATACAATTTCCAAAGCAGATTTTTTATAAACCGGGTGAAGATCAACTGGGATTCCCCGGCCATTATCTTCAACTTCTACAGAATTATCTTTATGAATGGTAACTGAAATACTATCACAATGACCTGCAAGAGCCTCATCTATAGAGTTATCTACAATTTCATAAACTAGATGATGAAGTCCATTAATATCTGTTGAACCGATATACATGGCGGGACGTTTTCTTACTGCTTCAAGACCTTCTAAAACCTGAATATTATTTGCACTGTAGCTTTTAGTCATTATTTCCTACTCCAAAATAGTTCGTCTTCTTTTATTGTTATTCTTTTCATTATTGTAAAAGAACTTACTTCCGATGCCACTTTATTATTATCTATATCTAATGATATCATTTTATCATTTTCACTTATTTTATCAAGCATCCATTGATTGTCATCAGATAATTTTAATGTTTCAATATTAAAAATTCCTACACATTTATGATCACTTATAAGAATATTATTACCAATATGAATAAACATTATTAAGTATTTCTCCATCTGCTTTTTTTTACTTCAAACTTTATAGATTTAATAAAATTTTCTCCATAATCACTTTTTATTTTTTTTAAAATTTCAGATGTATGTATTGATAATTCACCAGCATAAGCAGAATGATCAACATTAATAAAAAGATACTTATTAAAAATTCTATCGGGGAAACTGTGTGCTGATAGAATATTTCCCACATATGAAGGCCATTTCTGTTTTAAATCCTGTATTATAAAAGAATCTTTTATATCAAGATCCTCCATAAGATCAGAAACAATATTACCAAAGGTAACAAGTGTATTTTTTCTATTTTCACCGAATCTGAATTTCAATTATTCAACCCGTCTGAAACTATCCCTTTATTAACAAAAAATTGTTTTGAATTTGATAGTATATTTTTATCATAAAAATGATTTACCATTGTAAATATAATCTGACCTTCATTTTTTAATAAATCAATCATACTATTACGTCTTTTCTCGTCAAGTTCTGAAAATATATCATCAACAAGAATTATACATTTTTTGTTTTTTAATATTTTAATAATTTCAACCTCTGAAAATTTAAGACTTATACTGGCTGTTCTCTTTTGTCCTTGAGAAGCATAGTTTATAAATGCAATTTTATCAGAGTTAGTTATTATATAGTCATCTCTGTGAGGCCCGTACACTGTATTTCCGCGACGTACATCAATCCTGCTGTTATTATTAACCTCTGACAGGATACTATCAGGATCGTCTGATTTTAATGTAGTTATATAATTTAAATAAGGGGAATTATCCTCTCCGCTTATTTTCAAATAGTTTTTAATAAACAGTTTATTAAACTCAATTATAAATGATTTTCTTTTTTTTAAAATAGAAGATGCTTTATCTGAAAACATTTTATTCCAGACTTCAAGTAATTTTAAATCACCCCTGTTATCTTTTATTTTTTTTAATATAAGATTTCTGGAATAACATATCTCTTTATATTTATTAAGTTCATCAATATAATCAGGGTACAATTTTGAAATAACAGAATCAAAATATCTTCTTCTTAATTCCGGTGAACCGTTTATAATATTAATATCAGTTGGAATAAAATTTACAGTTATAAGTTTTCCATAATAATCAGAAACTTTTTTAATTTCATGTGAATCTATTTTAATTTTTTTTTTTGGTTTATTATTCTGAAATGAAAAACCAACTTCAAATCTTGAGAATTCTGAATTTGAAACTTCTCCTGAACAATAATATGAATCTTTATTCCAATTTATAATATTATTATCATTTATATTCCGGAAAGATTTTAAATTGGATATTACTGATATCGCTTCTAAAATATTTGTTTTTCCTGAACCGTTATCTCCTGTTATAAAATTAATTTCAGGTGAAAAATTAATTTCAAGATTTTCATAATTCCTGAAATTAATAAGTTTAAGATTTGTTAAAATCATATTATTCAGCTGAAGTTTTAATCTGAATAGGCATAATAACAGAAATAAAATTTTTATCATCTTCAGGAATTATTGTTATTGGGCTCATCTGTCCGGTAATACCGCAGATGAATGAAAAAGAATCGATCTGCTTTAATGTATCAAACAAAAAGTGTGCGTTAATACCTAAAAATATTTTCTCTTTATTATCTGATTCAATCTGCAGTTCCTCTTCTGCCTGACCTAATTCCGGTGTATTTGCTTCAATGTGTAATATATCCTGGCTTAAGGTCATAATAATTTTATTTGCAGGTTCTCTTGTAAAAATCATAGCCCGCTTGACTGAATCGAGAATCTTTGAAGTTTCAATAATTGATTTATGACTGTATTCTTTAGGAATAATCTGTTTGTAATTTGGAAACTGACCTTCAATAACTCTTGAAACTATTTCTGTTTCATTAATTTTAAAATAACACTGTTTGCTGTCGAAGGATATTTTACAGGTTCCGGAATTTGATAATAGTTTATAAACTTCATTAATTGTTTTCAAAGGTATAATAATCCCTTCACCTATAAATGCTTCACTGTTAATTTCTCTGGTTATCATTGAAAGTCTTCTTGAATCTGTTGCTATTGCAGTAATTGTTCCAGGTTTTTCAGAGATAATATAAATACTGTTAAAGACAGGTTTAATTGTATCAGTTGCAGCTGCATAGATAACTTTTTTAATCATCTCTTTTAAAACAGCCTGATCAATTTCAATAATATTGTTATTACTCATTTCTGGAAGTTGAGGATATTCACTTGAGTCAGTACCGTAAAAAGTATAGCTTCCTTTAATATTTGAAGACTTAATATTTATAATCATAGAATCATCAATTGTTAATGATATATCTTCATCCGGTAATTCTTTTATAATACCGGATAGTTTTTTTCCGTTAGCTGTAAATGAAAAATCAGAATCGGCAGATGTTTCTATTTCTGTTTTAACCGCCATTTCGTTATCTGTTGCTATAATTTCTAATCTGTTTTTGCTTATGTTAAAAAGACAATTGGATAGTATAGTATTAATATTTTTTGATGATATAACCGAGTCTGCAATATTAATAGCTTTTAGAATTGTATCTTTGTTTATTGTAAATTTCATTTAGCCTTTCTCCTATATATTATATTAATATTTTTCTTTATTAATAGTTGTAGTAGTAGTCTCTCAAATATGTTGATAAAATCTAAAGGTCCTGATATTATCAGGGTTTTCACATTTTTTAAATTGTTTGTAATTTTGATTAACCGGAACTTTAAATAAGAGCAGGGTTAATATTCACATGTTTATCAACAAATTTTATTTATCAGTAAAAGTTATCAGTTTATGTTAACAGTTAAACTCGTTATTATTAACAATATGTTAACTGCGTAATTCTATTTTTAATTCCTCAATTTGTTCTTTAAAATCAGAATTATTTTTCATATCTTCTTCGATTTTGTTAATTGCATTAACTACTGTAGAGTGATCTCTATGTCCGAATTGTTTACCTATATCTGTTGTTGTCATATCAGTTAATTTTCTTGTGAGATACATTGCAACAAATCTTGGTGTAACAATTTTACTCTGTCTGCTTTTTGATATTATATCTTCAACACTGATATTATACAGGTCGGAAATTTTTGTTATGATGTCGTTTGGCGTTACTTTACGGCTCGATTCTTCATCAAAGAGATGTTTAAGATGCTCTTTAATATGTTTCATTGTTATGGGTTCATTGTAAATATCATAAACCATTCTTAAGTTTGCCAGAGCAGATTCAAGAGCCCTTATACTTGATGTTATCCGTCTTGCTATATAATTAAAAGCTTCATCTGAAATAATTATGTTTTCTTTTGCCGCTTTATTTCTTAAAATAGCTTCCCGTGTTTCCAGATTGGGAGTCTGTATATCTGTTATCATTCCCCATTCAAACCTTGTTCTTAACCGATCTGCAAGTGTTGCAATCTGTTTTGGCGGGCGGTCACTTGAAATAATAATCTGTTTTTTGTTTTCATATAACGTGTTGAAAGTGTGAAAAAATTCATTTTGAGTCTCTTCTTTCTTTTCAAGAAATTGAATATCATCAATCATCAGGATATCGACATTTCTATATTTTATTTTAAAACTATGTTGAGTATTTGTCTGTATAGAGTATATAAATTCATTAATAAATTGTTCCGTAGGAATATAAAGAACCTTAAGATAGGGTCTCTCCTGTAACAGATAGTGTCCAATTGCCTGAATTAAATGGGTTTTCCCAAGACCGGTACCTCCATAAATGAAAAGAGGATTAAATTGAGTAGCCGGGGATCTTGAAACAGATTTTGCTGCAGCATGAGCCAGCTGATTATTTGGTCCTACTACAAAATTTTCAAAAGTATAATTCTGATTCAGCGGAGATTTTCTGTTATTCTCGCTTTTATCAGGCTGAATGTTATCGACAAAAGGTTCATGAATTATAGATTTTTTTAAATCTTTGAATTCTATTTCTGTAATAAACTCACATGAATATTTTTTTCCTGTGGTTGATTCAATGATTTCTTCAATATCTTTTAAATATTTGTCTTTTAAATGACGTACAGCTACATCATCTTTTACTTTAATTTGTAAGATATCGCCATTTATTGATAACGGTTCGGTGTCTTTCAGCCACATGCCGAAAGATTGTTTATTTATTTTTTTTTCGAGATCAGTTAAAACATTGTCCCATATTCGATGTGCCAAGAAGATACCCCTGTTTTTATCAACAATTGTTGATAAGTATGTTTATAACATACTTATTTTAAGTATTAATATTTTTATATCTATTTTACTGTAAGATTGAATTAACTCATAAGAGTAACACACTTAAAAATTTTAAGAAAATGAATCCGGGCTAGAGAGTCTTTATTTAAAAATTATGTAGTTTTAGAAATGGTTTTTGGCAACAAATTAATCTTAATTAAAATAATGTACTATAAAAAAGTGAAAATCTCTTGATAAGATATTTATAGTCTGTTTATAACACCATATTTGTGTTGATAAACTGTTAATAGTCTGTTTATTCAATGAATTTTCAGCTTAACATGGAGTTTTAGATGAATATTGATAAAAAGCTTAAAACTGAAATTTACGAACTGGAAAAAAAATATATTAAATCAAAAATAGATTATTACAGGTTTGTTATAAGAAATGAGGATAAAACGATTCTTACCCGTTTCGGCAAAATTCCTGATAATTGGGATGATTATCAACATAAGGATAATATCAATCTTACTGATGGTGTAAAATCAAGACTGAGTGATATAAAAAAGAAAAAATCTTGGGAACTGAAATTGCAGAGTCTCTATTTTTTCTTTATTACTGATATTGAAAATAAATTAATAACAGTTTTTCAGCAGGGATATGTTGATAAGGATGATCTGGATGAGGTAATTGATTCTCTTTCAAATCTAATTCTTGAAATTGACGATGAGCTTCTGAATATTAAATATCTTCTTCTTACTCTGGCAAAAAGATCTATCAGTGACTTTTATTATCTTATTTCAGCTTACTGTAAGTTTTTTCTAAAAAGAAATTTTAATTATGAAACAGATATTAAGATTATTCTGGAAGATATTATTAAAATTTTCAGTAATTATAATATGATAGAAAATAATATTCAGAATTTAGCAGATATTGATGAAGAGATATCATCTCTTTTTTCCAGAAGCAGTAATGAATTCGGATGGAGAATGAATGAATTTGCTGTTAAAGATTATTTTGAAAAATCAAACCAGGCTTTAAAAATTGCCGAGTTGACTAAAAATGTTAGGACTGCATATGATTATAAAAAACTGGTTCTAAACTATTATTCATTTTTAAAATTTTATTATAATGAAAATGAAGGTAAACTTTTCAGACTGAATTTTGTTCATGAATCTTTAAAAAATAAACTTAATGAGAATAAGATTAGCGTTGATGTTTTCGATTCATATGTTCAGATTAGAGAGAGTTTTATCAGTTACAAAAATCAATTCGAAGTTATCGGTCTGGTTGGATTCGGATCTGAAAAAATTACATATTATGAGCTTCTTGAATTGACATTTAAATTATGTAAAATTATTGAATTTTACTATTTAAGAAATATGAAATATGAATCTCTTCAAATATTCAGAAATGAGATATTATACTACGTTGAAAAAGAGATGCTTACATTAAACGGTTAAAGCGTAATATTAACTGCGGTTAAAATTTATTTCCAGAGAGTTTTTAATTGTGCTAAATGCTGATTTATTTCCGGATTAAATGGAAGTATTTCGTGAGCCTGTTTCAGATATTTTTCAGCCTTTTCATAATTTCCAAGTTTCATGTAAACAAATCCCACCGTATCGTTATATGCCGGATTTAATGTATCCTTTTTATAAACAAATTCTGCAATTTTTAATGCACTGTTAAGCTCAATACCAAGAGAAGCCATAAGGTAGGATGTTGAATTAAGGCTGTTCAGATTTGATTTGTCATAACGGAAAATCTCCCGATACGTTTTCAGTGCCTCCTGGAGTTTACCTTTTTTTTCGAGACAATACCCTTTCATATTCAAAGCATGAATATCTGATCTGAAATCTGTTATTACTTCATTCAGAAATTTTATCGCACCATCATATTCTTCAGTTTTAATAAGTGAAAAAGCTATATTTTTTTTGACCACTGAAGCATTGATGAATGATGCTTCAAGACTCAGTACTTTAAGAAAATAATCGTAAGATGTTTTAAACAATCCCTTCCGGCAATATGCTATACCGAGATTAAAAATAATTTCCGGGTTTTCACGGTCTATCATCTCTGCTCTTTTCAGATCTTCAATAGCGGAGTCGTAATCTCCGGTGAAGAGATCATTTAAAGCTGTTTTCTTTATAGCATTTAAAATATTGTTTATATCATCCATAATATTACTGTGTCTGTAATTTTTTTAACAGATTATAATCTGTTGAATCAATCGACATTGGTGTAATTGAAATATAGGCATTTTCAAGGGCAAAACTATCGTTCCAGGCAGAGCTTTCAGTCTCAATTATGCCGTATAGTTTCATTTTAAATTGATCAGGATCATCTGTCGTCGTCATCTGATATTTATCTTTATATATTCTTTTGGATAAGCTGGTATATTTTACACCCTTAATATCTGCAGCCGTTAAATTGGGATAATTAATGTTAAAATAAGCATCAGCAGGAATAGTTTCTGTTTTAATAAATTTACTGATAAAACGGGATGTTTCAATCAGAAATGGAGAAGCAGCATGAAAACTGTCGATAGAGACTGCAAGTGAGGGTTTACCGAAAATAAAAGATGTCCGGGCTCCGGCTACGGTTCCGGAAAAATGGATGTCATCACCAAGATTTGGGCCATGATTTATTCCCGATATAACCAGATCAATATCCGGGATTATATCTGAATGAAGACCCAGACTGACACAATCGGCAGGGTATCCTGATATTGAATAAGAATACTCATTACGTCTGTTTACATGGAGTTCATCTCTCATTGTAAAGATGTTAGAACATGCGCTTCTTTCCTGATCAGGAGCTATGATGTAGACATCATTCTCTTCGGATAATACTTTATAAAGGATTTGCAAGCCTTCAGCTTCAATTCCGTCATCATTTGTTAATAATATTTTCATTTTTCACTCAAAATTTTTTATTAATTTAAAATTTATCTTATTATAATGTCAAGTACTGATTTTAAATTTAAAGTGAGAGTTTAGTATCTGCTCATAAACCGGTAGTGAATACTAATTTCATTCGAGCAAGCCCCCGCATTCCCGGAGGGGGCAGTGAATTTGCTTTGCTCCCTTCGGGGGTGTCTGGGCTTATGTGGTATGAATATAATTATCGTTACTAAAAAATGACCAGTTACATGTTAAATTGCTATTTAAGTTGACTCTTTTATTGAAAAAATTAGTTTGATTTTTTCAGCTTTGTATATAGATTAGAAATAAGGATTATTCTTTTTAAGAATAGTTATTAAAATTTTTTTTGGAGGTCTGTTGTGAAGAATATTTTTAAAGTTTTTATAATGACTGCAGGGCTGATAGTATCTTTTAATGTTAACAGTTTTGCCCTTGTTGATGGTGCTGTCTGGGGCGGTTACGTATTTAACGGTGAGGTTGAAAACAGTACTGATGAACCTACAGGTGCTAATTATGGAGCAAAAGCTCACTATAATACTTCTCTTATCCCTTTAATCGAATTGGGACTTGGAGGATATTATCAGATATCAAAGTATAAATTTGATATTATGGACGATACTTTACAAAGACAGTCTATAGGGCTTGATGTAAACCTGATTTTATCTCTCCCGATTATTCATCCTTATGTTAGAGGGACTTATGCTTTCTGGGACAAGTATGAAGATGATGTTGAGAGATTTAAAGCTTATGGGGTTGGTGCAGGTCTGGAGCTTACAGTATTTCCGTTTATCAGAATATTTGGTGAATATATGTATGAGAATACAGAACATTATAGTTCTTATTTGAGAACAAATTCGGTAAATTTTGGTTTAAAAGCTGATATCTAAATTATTATAAAACAGTAAATAGATTGTTAAAAAACCGGATATGACTTTTTAAGTGTATCCGGTTTTTTAATTTTATAGCAGAAAAGGTTTTTTATATTGTTAAATAAATCTGTAGATCAGCGTAATAATAAACGGAACAAGTATTGTCAGAACGACACCGCTGAAAACGGAGATTACGGCATACTCTTTACCGGAATATTTTGCTATTACAGGAAGAGTTGTATCCATTGATGTGGCGCCGCCGGATGCTATTGGTGCAAGTTTACCGAAATATTTTACAAGAAGAGGAGCTGCCAGCAGTGTAAAAATCTCCCGTGAAATATTTGCAAGAAGTGCCATTACTCCAAGAGTCTCATTTCTTATTTTTGATATTATTATACTTGAAAGACTGTAGTAGCCGAACCCCGATCCGATTGCCATGGAATCAAGGGCACCTATATCTTTAAGAAAAAATGAACAGATATATGTACCGGAGAGTGTTCCGGCGATTACAGTAAAGGGGACAAGGAGTATTTTAAAATTCATTTTCTTTAGAACATTCCATACATTAGAGTCGGAACCGATCCCTATACCGACGAGAAACATAAGCAGGTAGAGTGCATATATACTGGGGTCGCCGATGTTTAAAAAGTTTAATGAAAATCCGCTGATGCCTGCGAAAACCCCCGCAGCAAAAAATAGAATAATAATTATGCTCCCGATCATAAATCCTCATCGCTCATGAAAAAGAATTTATATGCAAGATAAGAAAAAAATATGCTCCCGGTAATTCCCGATAGTGTAAGAATTATTGAGGTAAATCCGATCCTGGCAAAATTATTTATGATTATTTCATTGTTGCCAATTGATAACCCGAGAAGAAAAAGAAGAAGATAAATCGAGAAACCAGCAAGTTTATCTGCGGCATTTATCAGGGATCTCTTTTTTTTGAACAGGAAACCGATAAAAATACCGGTCAGCATTATTATAAGAATTTCAGTCATAATTTTTCCTTTTTTAAAGAATGGTTCTTTTTCAGAATTATTTCTAATATTGTGTATCAATTACTTCATTAAGAGTTGAATTACTGAAGTCAACATATTATCAATTAATAGCAGGAATATTGAAAATCAGAGGTTAAGACTGTTAAAATAATTTACTTCCGGTTTTTGGGGTAAAAAATTATTTTCAGGAGTGTGCATGCTCCGCATAAGCCGGGAGCGGGGGATTATGGAGGCGCTGCACTCGTAACCACCCATTTCAGGCACAGCGCGAAGCGCTGTGCCTCCAAAAATAAACCGCTTCCGGATTTCAGTTAGCTATTTATTTTAAAAATGATTTTACTTTTTATCTTTGTTTAATAGAATAACCTTTGTAGTCTTTATTTTAAGTTCAGGAAGGCATTTTTTAATTGTTTTTTAATAGAAAAAGATTCAACGGATATTATATAAATAATAATGGGGAAATTAAAAAGTGAAACATAATTCATCACATAAGATTTTTGATACAATTATGCTGCTGAGAGATATGAAACTATATAAATGGATATACAGACATCCTCATATTTCAATGATGATACTGATTCTGATTGCTGTTGTTATTCTGTATGTTTTTATAAGTTTTGTATTTAATTTTATAATATAGTTTTTTAAGATATTAAGGGTATGTGTAAAAAATGAGTGCTCAAATTTTATTAAAAACGATATTTGTTTCTATTCTGGTTGCCGCTCAATTTTTTGTCCCCTTGAGATCTCATGCAGATATTTTTCATAATGAGTTCCCGCTGGAATATAAATACAGGTATAGCGGAGTCAGTATCAAGACCGTTAACGGTAAGTTTTATGCCTATATCGTACTTCTATTTAATGAGAATCCCCACTTTGTTAATCTGATTCAGAAAGGGACTATATCTCTCAAGGAGATAGGTATTGAGGGTTTTCATATTAAAGCTTTCAGAAGTTATCTTTCAACAGTACAGGATAACAAGCTTTTAGAAGAGTGTGAATTAATACTTAAATTATTTCTTGAACCGGATCATTATAAAGACAATCAGCTTCGCCAGATAGAAAGCAGTTTAGCAAAAAGAAATATTATTTTAAAATTCTATAGAGAGGGAATTTTTAAGGGGGCACAGATAACTCTTGATTATTGCATCTTTGGAGAAAAAATAAAAATAGATATTAAACATCCGCTTTTTGAATCCAGTGAAGAGATGTATTATATAAAACCGTATATTTATTACGATGAGTTTTCAACAAGCAATTCAACTTTCTACTACGATATGGTTTATATTAATCCCGATGAAGTCAACAATGACTATTTAATTGCAAAAAATATTATCAGCGGTAAAGATGTAAAATCGATGTTTTTTGTCGGTTCAAAAGTCAGTGAAGATATCAGACAGTGTATTTTACTGGCATTTAAGAACAGCTCTTCAATCAGAAGTGAAATCTGGAAAATGTTTGTTGTACATGAACTTACACACAAAATTATGAACAATCAGTTTAATAATTATGATCAGATTACCGGAGAGGAGATCTCTCTTTCAAGCACAATATACTCAAATCCCTATCTCGGATTGTCAGTAATGTACAGTTATTTAAATTACGGGAAAATGAATCCCCATAGAATGGCTGCGATGAATTATATTACTTATATTTCAGAGGTTTCAGGAATGAAGGATTTAATTAATAATCCGGGGAATGTTAAAAATATTCCTATAGATAGATTGAAGGAATATACTAAAAATCATTTTTATTACTGCGTTGGAAAATTGAAATTGAATAGATAAGAGATTGCGGAAGTTCCATAAGAGGCTTTCCAGCCTCTTATGAATTGATGTATTGATATTACCTGTAATTATTCCGGTTTCATTGTCGGGAAGAGGAGTACATCTCTTATCGATATCTCTCCTGTTAGAAGCATGACAAGTCTGTCTATCCCTATTCCCATACCGCCTGTGGGGGGCATTCCGGCTTCAATAGCCTGAACAAAGTTTTCATCCATGGGAGGGGCTTCCTCATCGATATCTCTGCGCAGAGACTGGTTATAAAGAGTTTTTCTCTGAAATACAGGGTCGTTTGATTCGCTATATGCATTTGCAAATTCTGTTCCATTAATAAATAATTCAAATCTCTGGAGAAATCTGTCATCTTCTATATCTGGTTTACATAAAGGGGTTGTTTCAAGAGGCTGATGTGTTATGAATGTGGGCTGTATAAGTTTATGTTCAACAAGAAGCTGAAAAAGTTCATCAATTGCAAGTCCGCGTATGTAATCCCCTTTAATATCACCGCCATGTTTTTTAACTTCTGCTTTAAGTTCATCATCACTCATAGACATAACATCGAGCCCCGAGTATTCCTTTATAGCATCGGTCATTTTCATCTTTTTCCAGGGTGTCTTAAGATCTATCTGTTTTCCGTCAAATGACAGTTCAGTTGTCCCATTTACCTGCATTGCCGTATCTACTATAAGTTCTTCGGCCAGGCTCATCATATCGTTATAATCACCATATGCCTGATACAGTTCAAGCATTGTAAATTCAGGATTGTGAGTCCGATCTATCCCTTCGTTTCTGAAACATTTGCCTATTTCGTAAACTCTGTCGAATCCTCCCACTATTAATCTTTTGAGATAAGGTTCAAGAGATATTCTGAGGAAAAGATTTATGTCAAGGGCATTGTGGTGTGATGTAAATGGCGCCGCAGCCGCACCGCCGTAAACGGGCTGGAGCACTGGAGTTTCAACTTCGAAAAAGTCCTTACTATCAAGAATTTTTTTTATGTTTCTAATAATACTGATCCGTTTTTTAAATGTTTCTTTAACTCCGGGGGTAACTATCAGGTCTATCTGTCTGTTACGGTATCTCAGTTCCTTGTCTGCAAAGAGGTCGAACATTTCACCATCTTTCTCTTTGACTACCGGCAGAGGGCGGATGTTTTTTGTAAGGAGTGTAAGTTCGTCAATATAAACGGTTATCTCTCCTACTTTTGTTTTTTTGACCGTTCCTTTAACTCCGATTATATCACCGAGGTCGAGTTTTTTAAACATATTATAATGAAGTTCTCCGATATTTGCATCGGCGATATACAGCTGGATTTTTCCCTCTTTATCCTGAATTGTACAAAAACTTGCCTTACCCATTATCCGTACAGCCATTATACGGCCGGCTATTGATACTCTCTCCTGATTTTCAAAATACCTGTCGAAGCCATCGATTATTTCATTTGAGTAGTGTGTAACATCATATTTATAGGGGAAAGGATTTATTCCGAAATTGTCTCTGATTTCATTGATTTTATCGATTCTTATCTGTATAAGACTGTTTGTATCTTCCATTTTTTTATCCTGAAGTTTTTTATAAATCCGGTAATTATAATTTCTGAACAGTTTTTAAAGATGAAAACATATGTCCAGAGATTGTTTAATCATCACAGTATATTGACTTTTTTTCATTATGCTGTGTCAAATTATTTTTTTAAATTGAAGTTAATTGAAGCATTTTATAAAATATTATTCTGCTTTATTTTAAAAAAGTGTAACTATTGAATATACCGGTACTCCGTGAATGGTGGAGTATTACAGTTAAAAGGTGGTAATTATGTATGAATTTGAACTCGGTCCCATTAGACCGCCAAGTGAAGCTTATAGTATTCTTTTAAGAATCACAAGAAATTGTCCCTGGAATAAATGTGCCTTCTGTCCTGTATATAAAAATGAAAAATTTTCACTCAGGTCAGTTGAAGAGATTAAAAATGATATAGATTCAATGTTTCAGATATATTCGAAAATACAGGCGAAAGTAAATCTGGAAACCGGCGGCTATATGAGTGATGAAATTATTTCATCTCTTATAAATGATGATAAAATTCCGCATCAGTATCTTCAGCAGATGCTCTTCTGGATGCATTATGGGTTGAAGAGTCTTTTTCTGCAGGATGCCGATTCCATGGTTGTAAAGTCATCTGATATGATTGAGATTTTAAATTATACTAAGTCAAAATTTCCCATGATTGACCGTATTACATGTTATAGCAGGTCGAAAACACTGGTTGTGAAAACTATAGATGAATTAAAAAATATTCGTGCAGCAGGACTCAGCCGGATACATATAGGTATGGAGTCGGGATCCGATGATGTTTTAAAGCTGATTCGAAAAGGGGTTACCGGAGCTGAGCATATTACAGCCGGTAAAAAAGTAGTAGAGGCCGGATTTGAACTCTCTGAATATTTTATGCCGGGACTTGGCGGGAGAAAGTTTACTTCTGAGAATGCCAGAGAGACTGCAAAAGTTCTTAATGCTGTTAATCCTTCATTTATAAGAGTAAGAACTACAACACCTGTCCCTGGAACTGATCTTTTTACAATGATGGAGAAGGGTGAGTGGGAGCCCCTGACTGAAACAGAAAAAGTGGAAGAACTGAGGAATATGATTGAACAGCTGGACGGGATTACCTCTTTTGTTCAGAGTGATCATATGATGAATTTGATTGAAGATTCCAATGGAAAACTTCCCGAGGAAAAAGATAAGATACTTGCTCCTTTGAATAAATTTTTACAGATGAGTCTCGATGATCAGGAATGCTTTATTGTGGGAAGAAGAACCGGACGTTTAAGATTTCTTTCTGATTATTCAAGAAATAAAGATCTGATAGAATTGAGAGATAAAGTAAAAGAAAAATTCGGATCTATAGATAATGCTGCTGCGGCTTTATCTATAAGTTCACTTTAAACAGCAAAGCCGCCCAATGGGCGGTTTTGCTGTTTAAGTATTTATAAATTTAATTAGTTTTTTTTGCCGTCATTATAAGTTTATTAGGTCTTGATGATGTTACATCAATTTCATAGCCCATGTTTGCAGCTTTTGCTGAAAGTTCATCTTCAAAATCATTGGTTTTTCCTGCAAATATAACTTCAAGTCTTGCAGCTCGACCATCTCTTCCCTTTTCTATTACCTGCTTTACGCCTCTTACTCTGTTTGAAATCTGATCTTTGAAATCTTTAAGTTCAGCTGCTGAAAGTCCTGAAATAAGAATTTTTATCTCTCTGCCGTTAGCGGCTTTTACAAACTTTCTAATGATTGTATCCATAAACTGGGCAGGCTGAAATTTTCCATTTTCATCCTGTTTTCCAAGAATTTGCTTGAGAGCTGATTCAATTGCTTTTTTTGAAGCTGTTTCATCTTCAATGTGAAGTCCCGGCGCCTGTTTACTAGTTGAAGCAAGAATATCTCCGGTATAAACATCAATAGCTTTTATTCTTATAATTGCAGATCTGGATTTCATTTCAGTTGCACCGAGATTTTTTAACGTTTCTGAACCCTGAGCTTTTGTTTCAGCAGTTCCGACAATAATTACCTCTGCGCCTGCATCTGAAAGGAGAAGATCCTGAACATCTTCGGAAACGTTTCCTGTTACGGCTTTCTGCATTTTAGCTTTCTCTTTTTTCATCAACTCCTGTGTCATGGCCGCATCAACAAACTGGAAGCCTGTATTACCCATAATCTCCTGAACAAGCATTTCGGTTTCTGTAAATCCGGGAAGGTTCTCTTTGCCGTTAAATGTCTCTTTAACAAGAACCATAAATTTGGGTCTTCCGTATCTGTTTAAGGCGTCTTCAACAGCATCCTCAACAACCGAAGCTTCCACAGTACCTTCGATAGTTACAAAATACTCTGTCCCCTCCTGCCATTTTTTTATAATGCTGACATTTTTTACAAGACCATATGATTTAGCTTCAACAATATTAGAAACAAGTTCGTAATTCTCCATGAGGCTTGTTCCGGAGATTGTTTCGCCGAGTATTTTTAAAACAAGTTTTGACTTGGCATCATCTGTTGCTCTGTCTCTTGCAAGTGCGGTATCATCATCGAATATTGTTGCGTACCCGGTTTCCTGACCTCTATTGGCATTGGTTTGTTTTGATGCAGATTTTGTATCATCCTTAACACTTTTTCCGCCGCCGCAGGATACAAACACTGTGAGCAGAATAAACGATAAAGTAATTATCAGTCCTTTTTTCATTATGAAACTCCTTGATTAATTTTTAGAAATATCAGAAAATCAAGACTTAAAAAAGGAGAGGTCTTAAATGACTTATAAGATTTCTCTCGGATGAAGATTAAGCGATTTTTAATGATATTTCTTAAACGTTAAATTTATTAAACGAATTTAATATAAAACTGTTAATATAGTCAAATTTTTTTTATATTATGGATGATAATTATTCGGGTAGCAAATTATTTTCGGGGGTGTGTATGCTCCGCATACGCTGGGAGTGGGGGATTACGTGGGCGCTGCCCACGTAATCCCCCATTTCAGGCGCAGCGCTAAGCTGCTATGCCCCCAAAAATAAACCGCTATCATTATTCTTAAGTGCTCATTGATTATTAAATAAAATCATAAGTGCTTGATTTAATTATTGAGAGAATTTAGTATTAACATAATAATAATATGGCAGGTATCCGATTTTGAGCGATGATAAGAATTTTCTGCAGTCAATTAAACTGGAGATAAGTAGAAATTTCAAACTTGATCCATATGAAAGAATAGCTTTTCATAAGGTGCTTGCATGCGCAAAATCTAATGCCGGAAAGGATGTTCTAATACGCGAAATTGAAAAAGGGGGCGATGTCAGAACAAGTGCAATGAATGCTCTTGGTGAATTTACAGATCCTTCTGTCATTCCGGTTTTCATGTCTATCTTAAATTCAGCTCCTTCCAGGGCGGAGATTTTTATTATACTCGATTTTTTATACAATAACGGGTCTGCAGGTGAAGTTGAGCCAATCATTAGACTTATCGAACAGAAAAAAGGGAATCCTGACAATGATTATATTATTAAACGCTCATTTAATCTTTTAAAGAAAATCGGAGAGAGGGACTCTTCTTTTCATGAATATCTCATATCTGTTATAAATAATCCTGAATCAAATAGTGTAATTCTTGAGAGTGCAATTAATGCTGCGTCGGTATTGAGAAGACCTGATATTTATGAAGAACTGATTAAAAGGAACAATGACCGTATTTCATATTTTGTATTTTTATCTATATATAACCTTAATCTTGTTCTGATTAAAAATGATGTTGTAGAAAAAGAGGAATATACTCCGCCGGTTCTTGTTGAAGAGAGCAGCATGAGTGAAGAGGATGAACTCCTTCTGAATATTAAAGTTCTTCTCGGTAAGATAACATCAAAATATGAAGATTTTTCTGTAGATACTAAAAATGCTTATATCAATGCAATGCTTTCATGTAATCACCGCGAGTCTGTTATTTATGCCATGAAGGCACTGGAATCAAGAAATAACGAATTGATCAGAAAAACTTTTTTTTCGATTTATAATAATATTACCCGACTCCGTTTTCCTGAAAAACTTCTTCGCAGTCTTATATCAATGAGTATTGAAACTGAGGATAACAACAGTCTTATTGTGGATATCTTTACTAAATATTTTTCCGAGAAAAAAACAAGCAGATCGGATATCCTTTTTAAAGATAAACTTTTCGGAAATATAACTTCCACTCTGGAAAGTTATTTTGAAACATACAGACGTGAATTTATGATACCTGATGTTTCTGAAAGTTCGCTGCCTGAAAATTATAAAAAAGTCAGAGCCTGCATATTAAAAAATCTTAATCATGAAAACAAGAGAAAACTGATAGCGGATATGGTGTCAGATGAAAAGGATATTCCAAAGAAAATTCTTTCCAGTTTATCCGGTTGGATTAATTATATTGATGAAGAGGACCAGGAGGCCATATCTATTCTGCTCGATCTGATAATTGATGAAGATAAAGTATCGAGAGAAAACACTGCCTCACGGATCGATTCGGTAAATTTTGAAAAGAGATATCTTCAGTCGCGGATAGTCCGGTTGTGTAATATTATAAATGTGCTGAATATTGACGGCGCGGCAAAATCACTTGTTTATATTTACAACTATTTAAAAAAATTCCCTGATAAAGAGATTTTTGATTCCGCCGTCTGTGCCCTATGCAGAATAAATTATTCTTATATGCTGAGTGAAGTTGAGATTATGCTTACGGCAGGAAGCCCTGAAGATCAGGCAAGGGCTGTATCTCTTCTGCCGCTCTTTACTGAAAAAAGACTTATAAATATTCTGGTTGAATATCTTAAAGTGAATTATTCATCGGCAAATGAAGTAACTCTCGGTATAGTATCAATTCTATCTGAACAGGATATTAAATCAAATATTAATGCCATTGCGGTTTTTAAACTGGTTATTGAAAACAATCAGGATCCGGCCATAAGAAGACTTGCCATTACAGGGGTGGGGAACTGCTGTATTACTGAAGATGTGGAATATCTTAATGAACTCTTTTCAAAAGTTAAGGAGCAGCACCTTAAAGAGGCCGTTGTAAAAGCCATATCTTCAATAATTGCATATAAGACCGATTATAATAAGCAGCAGATTATCAGATTTGTTCAGGAGTATCTTAAAGATCCCGATATTAAAGTGAGAATTTTTTCCTGTATGATTCTTATTCGTCTGGGGAACAAAGATGCCTTCCGTTCAATAAGAGAGATGCTTATTATTAAGAATAAATTAATTCAGCGGGAAATTCTGGCCATTCTCCGGGATATCCGGACCCCCGATTTTTACTTTTTTCTGGTTTCTTTATTAAAAGAGGAATTTGGAATTAGTGAAGATATTATTTATCTCATTAAAAAACTCCCCGTTGATGAATTAAAAGAGATAGAAACTTTTATAATTAATATTTTCAGAAAGTTTGAAATACCCTCGATCGGTCCAGGTGCTGTATCTAAAGAGAGTTATAAAATTGAAAATGCAGTTCGTCAGGAATTGACAATATTGTATCTTAATATTGAAAATTTTGAGATCCTTACCGGCAGTATGAATTTTTATGAATTGATTGAATTTTATCTGAAAATTGATTCAATCATTTTAAAACCGGTTATTGATAATTCAGGGGTAATTTCAGATAAGGATAACAGCAGTTTAAAAGCATGGTTTAATGATCCTGCAGATTCAATTAAAGCAGTGAATGAGATAAATAAAAGATTAAAAGATATAAACAATACAATTATTTATAAAAAAAATATTAATATAAAAATTCTTATATTATGTGATAATTTTTCAATGATCGGTGATGAGATTTTTGATTACTCACATGAAAAGTTTAAAATAAATAAGAACATCCCTCTTATTAATAAAATAGTACTCGATGAAGAGACTGCAAAAAAAATCAGCGGAGATTTTTATTCTGCTGCTATTCCGGAAATTTTATACTCTGGTGAAATATCTGATAGAAATCATTCTGAATTAATGACCAGAGTGAATTTTAAAAAGATTACCGATCCCGGGAACAGGTCAATGACATCAATTGCTATTGCCGGTGAACTTGAAAATATCGGCGTAAAGCTCAGGGAGCAGCTTGAAGAGATTGAAAGGTATGTGAACAAACGGTCTACAGATCGCGATCTTAATAAAAATGTCCGTCAGATGCTTAATAATGCCTATAATCTTTATAGAGTGGAGATTTCAAAGCTGACTATTAAATAATTCACAAGTGCTTAGTCCTGATGATTTTTCATTAAAACTTTTTTCACTCCCCCCCGCGCCCATCTCTTTGATGAAAAAAAGAGGGGCTTCATAAAACAAAATAATCCCCTGAAATACACAATAAAGTTCCTGTATTAAACCCCTCTCTCTTTCTTTTCAAAGAGAGGGGCCGGGGGTGAGTCCGGAAAGTTTGCAGCTTTTTATAGCAATTTTTAATTAATATTTAAATCGTCACGGCACTAGTAAGGTTTTACTTAGCTAACTCAAACTTTACTTACGATTTATAGTGATAGTTATCACTCGGTAAATCTTTTTGAGAGTTCCAGTTTGTGTGTAATGAGAAACAATGAATTTACCAGAAAAAATTTATCATTTCTATACTTTAACAGGGTTTCATATTGTTCTACTGCTGTTTTATAATCTCCGGTTTTAAATGACGATTCCGCAAAGTAGTAGTGATATGATTTATCATAATCCACGGAAGTATCAATCGACTTTAAAAGTACTATTGCTTTAACATACTCTTCATTTTTGAAATGAATTTTTGCAAGGCCAAGCAGTCCGTTTGGAAAAGAATGCTGAAGGGTAATTGTTGTTTCATAATACTTTTTCGCAGTTCTCAGCTGATTTCTGTTAAAATAGATATCCCCTATGAGTATATAAGTATTAAGTTCCTTCGGATTTTTTTTTAGTCCTATACGGAACTGTTCCAGGGCTTCAAAAGTGTACATATTCCGGCATTATATAAAAAAGGGAAGAAGAGCGGCGCACGGGTGAGTGCTTCTTCGAGAATCGTTAATGCCTCAGGAAAATTTCCTGCAGTCATAAGTTCAGCGGCTTTATTGTTTGCAGTTCCTGCAGGATCATCCCCGGCACAGAAGAGGATATCATTTTTTGAATATATCTGATATTTCCCTGTTTGAACCGGTTTTTGATCAACATGATGAACCCATGAATAATCGCTCCCTTTTGCAGCATTCACTATAATGATGATTAAAGCAGCTGATAGTATTGATTTAATATACAATTTATTACCCATGGAAATTATTACCGGTTAATAGTAAATTCAAGAATACGGCTGTATCCGAGAATATTGTATTCATCTGATACAAGAAAAATAAAGGATTATTTATTATCCCGTTAGAAAAATTATATCTACTCATAAACCGACGTAGCAAATTATTTTCGGGGGTGCGTATGCTCCGCATACGCTGAAAAGAGGGATTACGGGGGCGCAGCCCCCGTAATCCCCCATTTCAGGCGCAGCGCGAAGCGCTGTGCCCCCGAAAATAAACTGCTGTTATAAACTGGTGATGTCATTAATTTAAAAAATTCTTGAAAAGGTATCTATCCGTATTCAAATGACGTAGCCGGGGAAAAAATAGTGGCAATTCCTGTTAAGTTTCATAATGAATATAATTTGCGGTGACGGATAAATGGAAAAGTCTGATTTGAAAATATATAATGATATTCCTGAGAATAACGGATCGTTTTCCAATCCTGTTGTGACTATCGGAAATTTCGATGGTGTGCATACCGGTCACAGAAAAATTATCAGCAAACTGATCGCAAGTGCGGAGGAACATAATGGTGTTCCCATTGTCATAACTTTCAGGAATCACCCACGTACACTTTTTCACCCTGAATCTGTATGCAGGATGATAACAACAATTGAAGAGAAGCAGCGGGCTCTTCATGATCTTGGAATTAACAATATAATTATGCTTAATTTTACGAAGGAATTTGCAGGTCTTACGGCAGATCAATTTTATAATGAGCTCCTCGTCGGGAAGCTTAAAATAAAGGAGATTGTAATCGGATATGATCATGCATTCGGTAAAGACCGTCAGGGGAATATTGATTATCTGCTGAAGCTTTCGGAGAAAACAGGAATTATTGTCAATCGTGTTGACGAGGAGGTGTGTGATGATGAGGTAATATCCTCCACATTTCTCCGTGATGAGATAGACAAAGGGAATATGAAAATGGTTACACGTCTTCTGGGGAGGCGATATACCCTGTCAGGGAGAGTTGTGAAGGGGGCAGGGAGAGGCAGGGGTCTTGGATATCCCACTGCGAATATTCTTCCTGATCATGCTGATAAAATAGTTCCGGGAAACGGAATTTATGCGGCATCTATAACTTTCAAAGATAATTCGGTTTTTAATGGAATGCTGAATATAGGGTATAATCCAACTTTTAACGGAAAAGAGAAGAGTATTGAAATAAATATTTTAGATTTCAATAAAGATATATATGATGAAATTGTAACATTGGAATTTTACGAGAAGATCAGAGAGGAGATTAAGTTTGACTCAGCCGATTCTTTGATAAGTAAGATTAGAATGGATGAAATTCAGATTCGGGGAATTTTTGGAAATGCCGGATAATGGAATTAAAAAACTGTTTTTTTTCAGCGCCCGATTTTCAGAGTTGATGATTGAACTGATTTCTGATGAAACTTCATTATTGAAAATTGATTTTGTTAACGGGAATAAAATTAAATTGAATACTGAAATTTCTGAACCGGTAAAACGGGCTCTTACTTTTTTTGATGATTATTTCAGCGGAAGAAGAAGCTCCATCGATATCTGTCTGGATAAATCCGGAGATGGTATTTTTAAAAACGATTCCGGTAAACTTTATCTGAATATGTCGGATTATACAGATAAGGAGATTGAAATTTACAGGAATTTGTTAAATGTTAAACCGGGTAAAACTTTATCATATAGCGAGCTTGCATCTGTAAGCGGAATAACCGGCGGAGCGAGATTTGCAGGGAACTGTATGGCACGAAACAGATTTCCGGTTATAATTCCCTGTCATAGAGTGGTAAAAAAAGATGGCTCCATGGGGAATTATACCGGCGGTGTATGGATTAAGGAATTATTATTGAAACATGAGCTGAATTACAAGTGGTGCTGATCAGTTGATAAGCATTTAATTAGTGGTTAGACCGGATTATTTCTCATTAAAACTTTTTACACTCACCCCCGGCTACTGCCGCGCCCCCTATCTTTCTTTCCAAAGAGAGGGGCCGGCGGTGAGTTCGGAAAGTTTTCCGCGTTATTTCTCCTCTTTTCTTAACCTGACCATTGACAGACAAAACGCTGCGGCAATAATTATAGTTCCAAGCCAGACCACCCAGATCAGACTTTTGTGAGATATTTCAAGTATGGCAGAATCAGGGGGAATTACATCGTTTTTATCAGGTGTAATAAACAGCCTTATAGTTCTGTTTTTTGCATCAAGACTCTCCAGTGCAATAACCTTATCTGTTCCTGAAATTTTCTGATCGAGTTTTTCTGTTTCTCCGTTGTGAGTAACCCGGATCCCCGGGAAATATTTTTTCCCGTCTATGAGCAGATTGGTTTTTATAACCATATCCTGAGATCCCATATTGTCCGAGATAAAACCATGGAAGCTTACTTTATGACCGCTAATAATTTTTTCTTCATTTTCATGGAGAATTGCAGAGCTGTAATTCAAAGATGCAAAATTATACTGCTGAGGTGTAATGTAAAGATCCCCTGTTAGTTCTGTAATGATATACGGTTCTCTGTATAATGATTCTGTTTTTGAATCGATGTAGTATGCCATCTTAGCAACGCGAGGCTGTCCGTTTTCAGTTATAGTTATCTGAATATCAGATTTTTCATGATCATGAAAACCATCGAGGGTAATTGATCTTTTCCCTACCTGTATGGTTTCCCCCACTGAGATCTCTTTCTGTTCGCTCCAGGAGTGAAGATTGGATGATATTACTCCAAGAATAAAAATGGCTATTCCAAGATGGGCAATTCTTGAAGAGAGATTAATTCCGCTTCTGTTTTTTCTGAGGTCAACAAAAATCATTGAAGACAGAAAAAATGAGAGTATTGAAAATAGAATCGCTGCCGGATTTTTAGTGAAAAATATATTAAACAGCACTCCGGAAGTAATGGAGAAAATGGCTGCAATGATGACCTCACGTTTAAGATATTTTCTTGAGGTGAACATTGAAAGTATAATAAAAGACAGAATCATTAAACCGAATGGTATGGAGATGTTATTGTAGAACTTTTCCGTTACATTCGAAGGCTGATTAAAAAAACCGGTAAATATAGGCATCGTAGTTCCCGCGAAAACAACAAATGAAAAAAGCAGCAGAACAATGATTCCGTAAACGGTCATCCCTTCGAAGGTGAAAATTTCAGTACTGAAAGGTTTTGATTCAATCTTTTTAATTCTTTTTATAAAAAGAGATGCAGATACGGCGAGAAAGAAAATTATAATAGCCAGTAGAAAATAGAGTACATTAGATTTACCGAATGAGTGAACCGAAAAATCTGACAGCACACCGCTTCGGGTAAGAAATGTACTGAAGAATACAAGAATGAAATAGGAGAGAGCCATTATAATATTAGTTTTTTTCAAAACACCTTTTCTTGACTGAAGCATCAGCCCGTGTATAAGGGCGACTGAGACAATCCATGGAATTAGTGATGAGTTTTCAACCGGATCCCATCCCCAGTATCCCCCCCAGCCGAGAACCTTGTACGCCCAGTAGCCCCCCATGAAAATTCCGATTCCCAGAGTCAGTACACTGAATATCAGCCATGTATAGGTTTTTTTTATCCAGCTGTCAAAATCGCCTTTGATCAGTGCCGCAATTGCGTAACCGAATGGAATTGTCGATGATGCATAACCGAGAAACAGTATAGGGGGATGTGCAATCATCCATGGATCCATAAGAAGAGAATTCATACCTGTTCCGTCACCGGGGATCTCTCCTATTTTAAACTCATTCGGATAGAAGTCCCAGATGTTTGCGAAGGGGCTTTTAACAAGAAGTATAAGAAGAATAAATATCTGTGTTACTGCTACTGTTGTGAGAAGTATTGGAGTATAATCATCTTTTTTTCTTACTGCAAATATCCCGCAGATATTTAAGATAACAAGCCATATGAGAAAACTCCCCTCGTTACCTGCCCACATTGCCGCGATTTTATATGCAGGGTGCATGGTTTTTGCAGAGTTATTGAAAACATAGGCATATTGAAATTCGTTATTTATGAATGAATTTAATAATAGTAAAACAGCAAAGAAAATCAGAATTCCGGTAAAGTAAAAAATCTTCTGTCCGGCAACGAAAGCTTTTGCATCACCTCTGATATTTTTTACCATTAAATAAATGGATGCCAGTGAGAGTATCAGAGCTGTTCCGAGTATTATATTCCCGATGTTCATTTGTTCTCCTTTTCATATTTTGATGGGCACTTCACAAGGACTTTGTCCGCTTCAAATATCTGTTTATCCGCTGAGTATTTTCCCAGAGCGACAATCTGCTCTGTATGTTCAAAATTCTGCGGTTTTACACCGTTATGAAAAGCCTTTAATCTGCTGCCGGCTTCATCAATCATAGTAAAGCTGAATCCTGCTGAAGTATGTATAACTTCAGAGTCAGCTGCCCGTTTGCCTATAACCTGAACGTATTTTCCCGGATGCTTTTCTGCATATTCGAATGAAACATATGGCGAGAAGAGATCATCACTAAGGGACAAAATTGCAGCTATAAGAAGTATAAGACCGACGATAAATACCAGAATTTTTTTATTTATCACCCGAATCCTCCTCGAGCTTTTTTACTTTTCTATCGAGTCTGTAAATAAACAGGGCTATCCCTAACCATATTATCAGTATTGTTGCTGTTACTTCAATTGTCATTTCTTTTCTCCTGCTGTGTGAACTCAAGTGAACTTATACGATTCATCAGTTTATAAATGTATCCGTAGAAAATGGTGAAAACCCCTATGGATGTGAAAAGAGTCAGTTTCATTGCGGCTTCGAGGTGTATTTTTTTATCTGCATTGATTATAGTATCCGGGTGAAGTGATGGATAAATTCTCGGTATTATAAATACAAAGAAGGGCATGGTGATCATTGCTATAATCAGATAGACTGAACTTATCCCCATTCTGTTAACATTATCCTTCAGCGCTGAATATAGGCTGAAATAGGAAATATATATAAGCATTAGTATTACTATCGACGTTTCTCTCGGGTCCCAGTTCCAGTAGGATCCCCAGCTTATTTTTGCCCAGATCGATCCGGTTACTACAGTAAGTATTGTAAAAATTATTCCAATATAAGCAGCATTATATGCCTTGTATTCCCTTTCATCTCTCTCTTTTTCTGAGATAAGTATCATGATGGAGTGATAACCGGCAGTTACAAATGAAATTACCGAAATCCAGGCAACAGGAACGTGGAAGTAGAGTATTCTGCTGGACTCACCGAGAAATTCTGCAGCTGGTGTCCATATCAATGCCCGGAGAAATACACCGGGCATTACTGCAAATATGAGAAAGTAAAATATAAGGCGGCTATATGATTTCATTTTAGAATTCCGTCCATATGAATTTGAATGTGAGATAAGAAACTGATATGATCACACCGGAGAAAGCAAGTAAAAAAACTATGTTTCTGTACTCCTGAACTCCGGATCCATCGATAGAAACAGATGTGAGACGTATGGCTGTCCATAAAACAGGGAGAAGTATCGGAAACGAGATTACAGTAAAGAGTGAGCTTCCGCTTCCTGCTTTGGAAACAATTGCACCGAGTATTGTTGTAATTGAGGCTATTGCAAAACATCCCGATATTACGGTAAGTATAAAAAGCAGAGGATATACGGGAAATACCTGCAGAAAGAAAAGATAAAGGGCAGTAACGATAACTGATATAGAAAGAAAGAGAATGATATTGAAAATCAGTTTTGAAAGATAGATCTCCTCTGGTGAATAATAGAGTGAAAGGAAGAGTGAGTTTTTCTCCTCCTCCTCGCGGATAAAGATATGAGCAAGACCGCTCATTGCGCTGAAGAAAAGTATAATCCAGAATATAATAGCGTGAACCACCGGGGTAAATGGAGCGCCTCCGGCGGCAAGACTTACTGAAAGAGTTGTAATTCCCGCAAAGGCGAAACTGATATTTACAGCTGACCTGTTCCGGATCTCAATGAGAAAATCCTTTTTTATATTGTTCAGAATTCTACTGTTCAAGATTGATTCCCTTTGAGCATAGATTTATATCTTCAGATTCATTGGTTGCTATTATAATTATTTTATCTTTCTTTAATGTGTCGAGAACACCGTATAGAATATCACGTCCTTTAGTATCGAGATTGCTGCAGGGCTCATCGAGCATGACAATTTCCGGATTATTGATAAGTGCGTGTATCAGGCGGAGTCTCTGTTTCATACCGGAAGAGTAATATTTAACCGCTTTTGTTCTGTGTCTGTAGAGATCAAATTTTTCGAGGTACTCAATTATTCTGTTTTCACCTGCAGATTCAGATGCTGTGAATTTAAGATTTTCAATTGAAGTAAGCATATCGTAGGGATTTATCTGAGGCCCGGTAAATCCGAAATAGTTTTTATAGTATTCTTTCTCTATAATAGAATTATCTGATTTATAGATAACCGACCCTGAGGTTGGATTCTGAATTCCTGCAAGAATCTGCAATAGCGTGGATTTCCCTGAACCATTCGGTCCAGTAATATAAAATGAATCGTTCTTTGTCAGATTAAAATTTATATCTTTGAAAAGAGATGTTTTTCCGAATTTTTTACCGATTTTATCCGCTTCAATATTTATCAATTTGTTACCTGTTATTTATCAGCTTGAAAATTTGTGTTTAAGATGTTTTCCGTCACAGAAGGGCTTGTTCTTTGAATGTCCGCATCTGCATAAAGTATAATGATCATAGGTTTCAGGTTTTGAATTCTGATCATCTTTCAGTATAATTCCTCCGTAGAATTCCAGAGGTCCCTTTCTTGCTATTCGTATTTTCGGTTTACCATTATAATAATCAATTTTTTTTTGGCCGTTTACAGTATAACTTAAAGCTCCTGAAGGGCAATGTCTAATAGCATTGATGATTTTATCTGTGTCGCCATTGTCAGGCGTAATCCATGGCCTGCAGTTTATATTAAAAACTCCCGGAAGCATTTTTACGCAGGAACCATCGTGTGAACAGACTCCGAGATTGTAATGGACTGTAATTTCTTTCCCGCGGTAGTCTTTCCATTTATATGGGTCTCTGTCCGGTTGTTTCTCTCCGTCAATCCCCTTTGCTGAATGAGTGCCGTCACAGAAGGGCTTATTTTTAGATTCACCGCATCTGCATAAAGATGTTACAGTTTCGACTTTAATCAAATCACCATTGAAGTTTTCAATTGTGTCTGCATCGATAATCATATAAGGAGTGTATCTGGTAAATGCTATTACAGGTTTTTTATCGCCGCTCATGATTAAAGCTCTCAAATATTATAATGATTTATTGTGAATATTCAGTTACAAATAAATGTAGAAAACTAATTGAAGTATATATCTCCCCCCGCCTTCGGCGGGGGGAGATATATACTTCCGTTGATTATCAACCATAATTTGAAATACAACTAAATGGTTACGATTCATCAAAGTAAATAAAGCTCAATTTGTTTTCAAGAATTTAATTTAATTATAAACTGCTTTTTCAGCATTTGTTCATAATCTGATGATATTTTATCCACGCCGCGCCATTGGCGCGGCGTGGAGCAGTTTCACCACCAGTTTATAAATAAATACCTTTTTCAGTATTTGTTCATAATCCTGAGGATTTAAAAACTGATAATTATCAGGTTTTAAATATTGTTTTTTGTTTCCGGATAAATTAATAATCTAAAATTATCTTCAAATAATTGGTTATTTTCTTCATGTTTTATTAAAATAATTTATAAGAAATCAGCATTGCAGATCTGTTTAACGGTGCTGTTAATTTATGAGACTGTCAGAGATGTTTATTATTGAAAGAGGATGAAAATGGGTCTTTCCAGAAAAACAGTAATAGCAATGGTTGTTATAATGATTGTTTCTGCTACGACAATTTCTCTTTTTCTGTGGATATATATATCTTCTCAGTTCAAGAAAACCGAACTGACTGAATCGGCTCTTAATATGGAACGCTTTATCGGAGTTATAAACAGGGAGGTCGATTCAGTAGATTCTTTCTGCAGGGATTATGCATATTGGAAAGATACTTATAATTTCATGGCTGCACCGACTCAGCAGTATATAAACAGCAATTTTAATGCACCCTATCTCAAAACTCAGAATATTCAGTTTGTATGTCATATTAATCTCCGGGGGCAGGTAATATATTCTGTTTTTTATGACAGTAATAATGACTCGTACAAACCGCTTGAATTTAATGATTTTGAAAATGTGAAATCAGATTTATCGAAACTGACTGAATCGGTAAAATCCGGTATTTTTAAAGAGAAGGGGATTGTAAAAACAACACAGGGACTACTGTTTATTGCCGCACATCCTGTAAGTGATGATTACATGAAGGCGGCACCTCGTGGTAAAATAGTAATGGGGAGAATGATAAATGACAGAGAGATCTCTGCCATGTGTTCTCTTTTGAAGGTAGAAGGGGGGATAAAGTCAATTGCAGATTGCAATTCCGATTCAGAATCCGCCGTTAAAGAGAGTCTGCTGAACAATAATGGAGAATTTATTTTTAGTATTAAAGATGACCATATTGAAACTTACGGAGTTCTTAAGAGTGCTTATAAAGAACCTGTTGCTCTTTTGTCCCTGAATTATCCGAGGGATATAAAACAGATAGGGATTCAGACAGTTCAGATAAGTGCTGCAATAATAGTTGTCTGCGGATTGATGATTCTGTTTACAGTTTTTACATTTTTGAAAAAATACATTCTCACTCCCATAGAAGTATTAACCAACCGTGCTGTTCTTATCGAGTATAACAGTGATTTTAATTCAAGGCTCCCTGTAAAGACTAAAGATGAGATCTCCACTCTTGCATGGGCTTTTAACGCTCTTCTTGATCATCTGGCTGAAGTGAATTATTCTCTTGAACAGAAAGTGACTGAACGTACTAAAGATCTTCTCACTGCTAATCAGGAACTGATGCTTATGCAGCAGGTTTTTGATCATTCCCTTGAAGGTATTACAATTACAGACAAAGATGCAAAGATACTCAAAGTTAATCCGGCATTTACAACTATTACAGGATATGAGGCGAATGAGGTTACCGGAAAAAATCCAAGACTGCTTAAATCGGATCATCATGATGAGGATTTTTACAGAGAAATGTGGGGGAGTCTGACAGGTTCCGGACAGTGGACGAATGAGATATGGAACAGGCATAAGGACGGGAAGGCCTATCCCGAATGGATATCCATAAGTGCAATCCGGAATACCGTCGGGGACATTACACATTATGTAGGTATTTTTCATGATATAAGTGATATGAAGCGGCAGGAGGCATTTATCAGGCATCAGGCATTTCATGATTCACTGACGGGACTTCCAAACAGGCCTCTGCTCAGGAACAGGATTGATAAGGCAATAGCCCGTGCGAGCAGGGAGCAGCAGAGATTTGGTGTAATATTTCTTGATCTGGATAATTTTAAGAATGTAAATGACAGCCTTGGTCATGCCATCGGGGATATTCTTTTAAAAGAGGCAGCTGAAAGATTAAGACATATTGCAAGGAATTCTGATACTGTTGCACGGCTTGGCGGGGATGAGTTTATAATTCTTGTGGAAGAGATGAGTGACGAAAAACCGGCTGCAGCTCTCGCACGGAGAATACTTGATTCATTTAAAAAACCCTTTATGATTAAAGATAACACTCTTCATGTGGGAACCAGTATAGGGATTGCAATTTTTCCGGAAGATGGTGAGGATACAGATCTGCTGATAAGAAATGCCGATACCGCAATGTATAAATCAAAGGAGAAAGGCCGTGAGAATTTTACCATGTTTACAGCGTCGCTGAATGAAACTGTTGCTAAGCGGCTGAAGCTTGAAAATGAACTTAGAAGAGCTATAGAATTGGCTGAATTTGAAGTTCATTATCAGCCGAAGATGGAGATAAAGACCGGGTCAATTACCGGGATGGAGGGGCTGGTGAGATGGAGGCATGAGGGTATTCTTATCAGCCCTGATGATTTTATTCCACTTGCGGAAGAGACGGGACTTATAATTGAAATGGATAAAATTGTAATGGATATTGCCTTTAGTGAAATTGGAAAACTTATCAATTCGAGTATGCTTTCATTAAAGCTTGCACTGAATTGTTCTGCAAGGGCGCTGCACATGAAAGAGCTCCCCGAAATGATTTCAGATGCACTTGTAAAGCATGATATAAAACCTGAGTGGTTTGAACTTGAGATTACAGAAACATCTCTGATGAAAAATTATGATGAGAGTATAGCAATTCTTTACCGTTTGCTGGAAATCGGTATATCGATCTCTCTTGATGATTTCGGTACAGGATACTCATCTCTCGCCCAGCTGAAAAATCTTCCTATAAGCAGTCTAAAAATAGACAGGAGTTTTATATGGGAGATGGAGAAGAGCAGGAGCGATATTCATATTACAGAATCGATTATTGCAATGTCAAAAAAAGTCGGGGTTGAAGTTATTGCCGAAGGTGTAGAGAAAAAGGAGCATCTGAATATATTGGAAAAAGCAGGATGTGATCTTGCTCAGGGATATTTTATAAGTAAACCGCTGTCATTTCCCGATCTGAAAAATTATCTTCAATCTTATCATTAATGTTTTGATGATGTGATAAATGATTTATCAGCCATAAACCTGAAATCCCCCCGTTTCGCTTTGCTCAACATCCCCCTTTAATAAAGGGGGTTATGAAATCCCGTAAGTCTAAACCCTCTTTATCAAAGAGGGTAACCATAGGCCGGGAGATTTTTCGGTTTTATATAGAGAGATATTTAATGAGAAATCATCCGGTCGAAGCACCATGTGCAGAAATTACAACAATCTTAAAATCTGCACAAAATATTGACCTGTTTTGTAAATATCTTGACTGTACTTTCCCATATTGTTTAATAAATCCTGGATCATTTCAATGTCTTCTTCTATTAAGATTTAAGGAGAGTCATAACGCTCCCTGTTGTGGCTGCGGATTTATTTCCGTGTGTTGTTTAAAGAGTTTTAATCTCCTGTAATCTTTCTGGAATCTGTATCATATATATTTAATAAATTATCAATTTAAGGAGTGTATTATGCCACGAAGAATTATTCAGGTAGAGGAGAAGGTGAGCCTTCTGGTCGGTTTCCCTCTCAGTCTGCAGCATCTTTTTGCAATGTTCGGCGCTTCAGTTCTAGTACCGACACTTTTCGGTATCGATCCCGCTGTTGTTCTTTTAATGAATGGAGTCGGAACTCTTATTTATCTCGTTATCTGTAAAGGAAAGGCTCCGGCTTTTCTCGGTTCGAGTTTTGCTTTTCTGTCCCCTGTATTTATAGTTCTTGGCGCTGACAGGGCTTTATGGAATGCAAATTACGGTTATGCTCTTGGCGGCTTTATTGCGGCTGGTATGGTTTTTATAACTGTTGCCGTAATTATCGGATTTTTCGGTCCGGGATGGATTAAGGTTGTTCTGCCTCCGGCTACAATGGGCCCCATTGTTGCTCTTATCGGTCTGGAACTTGCACATGTGGCGGCATCTATGGCGGGAATAATTCCCGATGCAAACGGCGCGTTTAATATTAAAGCTGTAATAGTCTCTCTTATTACTCTTGCTGCGGCGGTTTTCGGTTCGGTATTGCTCAGAGGCTTTATGGCGGTTATTCCAGTTCTTCTTGCAATAGTCGTCGGTTATGTTGCCGCTTATTTTATGGGTATAGTCGATTTTACCGCATACAATCAGTCTAATATTCTTGCAGTTCCTCAGTTCTATTTCCCTAAGTTTGACATCAATGCGATAATTATAATTCTTCCTGCGTCACTTGTTGTTGTATCTGAACATATAGGGCATCTTATTGTAACGGGTAATATTGTAGGGAAGGATCTTACAGTAGATCCCGGTCTTCACCGTTCACTTTTAAGTGACGGTATTTCAACAGTAATTTCAGGATTCACAGGTTCTGTTCCAACCACAACATATGGTGAAAATATCGGTGTAATGGCTATAACAAGAGTGTATTCAGTGTGGATTATAGGTGGGGCTGCAGTAATATCTATTGTACTTGCATTCATCGGTAAACTTTCAGGACTCATTCAGTCAATGCCTGTTCCTGTTATGGGGGGAATAAGCCTTCTTCTTTTTGGTGTAATTGCAGCGTCAGGTGTAAGAATGCTCGTTGAGGAGAAGGTCGATTACAGCAAGGCGTCTAATCTTATTCTTACATCGGTTGTTCTTATCGTAGGTATCAGCGGCGCGTTTCTTAAAATAGGACATGTACAGCTTAAAGGTATGGCCCTTGCAACTGTTGTGGGTATGCTTTTAAGTATTATTTTTCACTTTCTTGAGAAGTTTAAACTTACAAATGATCTGAAGTAGAAAGCAGATATATCGGGTTGAATAAAAAGCAGGGCGAAAGCCCTGCTTTTTAATTTGCTGAATTTTCATTGACCGATTTTAATTTTTTGAGTATTATAATTGAATTATATGAAAATATTCAATGCAGCTCACTCTCCCCATGAGGATAGCAGTTATGAAAAAAGATGAGTTAACCAAAGAGCTTTCTCTGATAAACAAAACAACCCTGTTTGATAATCCCATTCTGCGGCACTACCTGAAAAAAAACAAGCTGAGCGATACCGATGCTGTTGTTCTGGGGATTCTTCTTGAGCTTACGGGTCAGGGTAAAATTGAGATTCGCACTCATTATAACATTCTTGCCGAGTATGCAGAGCTCACTGCAATGGAAGTGTATCAAAGCATAAATTCTCTTCACAGATACCGTATAATTGAATATAAACCAGCCGGAAATTTTGTTCACATTTCATTCAATAAAATTGATGAAAAAATCGAGGAGATTGCCCTTGCATATATCAATGCCGGGAAGATAAAGCATCTGGAAAAAGATGTTGAGTTTATGAAAAAGATG
>PGXT01000024.1 GCA_002839285.1 Spirochaetae bacterium HGW-Spirochaetae-5
ATAATCACCTACCATATGAATTAAATCAGTTTTACCATCTCCATTCACATCACCTGACTGCCATACACCTGAACCTGTTGAATAACCACCCCAGGGACGGTAAGTAACTAACCCATATTTACCATTATCAGACTCTTGAGCAGGGCTCCAAATAAAATGTGATCTATCAGTTATTTGGTTATTTAAGCCAAATTCATAAATTTTAACTACTCTGCTAACGTCAACCCCACTTAAACCACCTTCATAAGCAATACTATACTCCCTCACTTTACGACCAAAAAAGGTTAATCTCCATCCAAGGAATTCAGGTACATCAATATTTACAATAATCTTCTCAAGCCTCAATTTTGTCGTAACCGCAGAACTGTATATATACTGTGTCCAGAAATCGCCTCTGCTGCCATATTCAAAATCCACAACTCTCAGTTTTGATATACCATTCCCCTGAGTGTATATAATCCGCTTAGGATAATACTCCCCGTCCTCCTGCATATAATCAACTGTATAATAATTCCCGTGAACATCCACAACCTTTGATAGAGCCCATACTCTGATTGATCCGTTTTTTCCAATGGCTGTAACTGAGGCTGTATTGATATCCCCATAATTCCCGTAATAATATTTCGTACCGTCAGGTTTAGTTTCAACCCAGTATGCAGGTCCATCACCAGCTGTACCGGATTTCTGCACCTTTGAATAATTCTCATATTCATAGTGATACGATCCGTCACTCTGAACTTTAAGCCGCCCCGAACTCCCAATATAGGAATCTTTTCCGTCATATCTTATACCGTTAGTAGTATCACGGGTAATAGCGGGGAGACCGTTTAAACTCCAACCCTGTCCTACAATACCGTTACCAGCACCGGAGTTATAATCAAGGCTCAGCTTCGGTGCCAGCCCATTTGTACCAGGGGGTAATTTTATCTCAACCGAATGTGATAAGAAGCCATTGAGGTCGACCTCTGCACTGGTTAAATAAACCGGTATAATTACTATAAAAAGAAAGATGGTCGTTTTTAATCTGTTGATTATCATATTTTAAGCTCCGGGATATCTGATGAAGTAATTTACAACAGTAATAATGTGAGTTTATGCCATATTTTAGGTATTTTTTTTCGTTATAAATAAAAAAAAGTCAAATATTTAATTTTGATTAGAACGATATACATCGGCTGTATTCAATTTTTAAAGGAAAATGTAAATACACTCTTTTTAAAAAGGTTGTTCTGTAGAAATAATGTTAATCCCGGATGTATTCGGGTCTTAAGTGTTTTTGTTTAACTATCTCTGCAAGTCCATCCGGAGATTCTGGTTTGCATCAAGTAATAATTATATAGCTGTTCTATAATGTTTCAGAAACTTTCGGGGGATGTTAGGAATAAAACCATATTTATCAACCATCTTCTTAAATGCCATAGGGTTACATGAGCAGTTGAATTGTTTTAAACAACCAAAAAAACTAAAAATCATTTTGAGTTTTATGCTTGTAATTAATTACAATATAAGAGTTTTAGTTATATATACAAAATTAAGTGAATATAATAAATGAACTGGAAAAAAGATCTATCAGAACGCGATATCTGCACCAAGTTTATTACACCTGCATTAAAACAGGCGGGTTGGGATATTCAGAAACAGGTACGTGAAGAGTTTTTCTTTACTGACGGACGGATTTTTGTAAAGGGTCACCTCACAGTACGTGGTAAAAGAAAGCGTGCCGACTATATTCTATATTATAAATCGAATATACCCGTTGCGGTTATCGAGGCAAAGGATAATAAGCATACAATCGGAGCCGGGATTCAGCAGGCTCTTGAATACGCAGGTATCCTTGATATTCCATGTGTTTTCAGCAGTAATGGAGACGGATTTTTATTTCATGACAGAACTGCAAAAGATAAATCAGAAAAGACTCTTGATATGGAGAGTTTCCCCTCACCGGAAGAACTCTGGACAATTTACAAAAAATACAAAAAGATTGAAACTCCCGATCAGGAGAGGATTGCTGCACAGGATTACTACCATGACGGCAGCGGCCGCTCACCAAGATATTACCAGCAGATTGCAATTAACCGCACAGTTGAAGCCATTGCAAAGGGACAGAACCGGATACTCCTTGTAATGGCAACAGGTACAGGGAAGACATATACTGCTTTTCAGATTATATATCGCTTATGGAAAAGCGGAACAAAGAAGAGGATTCTTTTTCTTGCAGATAGAACAGCTCTGATTGACCAGACCCGGAGAGGTGACTTTAAACACTTTCGCGATAAGATGACTGTCATAAAGAAGAAGGTAATTGAATCTGACGGGAAAGAACAGCTTGTAAGCAACAACAAACGGGGGATAGATTCATCTGACAAAGCTTATGAGATATTCCTTGCCCTATACCAGGGACTTACTAATCCGCAGGATGTGAATGACGCATTCAAAGACTTCAGTCCCGATTTTTTTGACCTTGTGGTTATTGATGAGTGTCACAGAGGGAGCGCCGCTGATGACAGTATCTGGAGAGAAATTCTTAAATACTTCAACAAAGCTACACATATAGGCCTTACAGCAACTCCGAAAGAGAGTGATGAGGTTTCAAATACTGAATATTTCGGTGATCCGATATATACATATTCACTCAGGCAGGGGATTAACGACGGATTCCTTGCACCTTATCGTGTTGTCCGGGTGGGGCTTGATATTGATCTTGAGGGGTGGAGGCCACCCGAGGGATTTCTTGATAAAAACGGCATGCCCATTGAAGACCGTGTTTACAATAGATCTGACTTTGACCGGAACATTGTTGTAGAGGAGAGACGCAGGCTTGTTGCAGAAAAAATTACCGAATTTCTTAAAGGTACAGACCGTTTCTCCAAGACCATTGTATTCTGCATTGATATAGAACATGCAGATGGTATGAGGAACGAACTTGTAAACGCAAACAGCGACCTTGTAAATGAAAATGATAAATATATCATGAAGATCACAGGGGACGACAAAGAGGGTAAAAATGAACTGGATAACTTTACTGATCCTGAACAGAAGTACCCTGTAATTGCCACAACCTCAAAGCTTCTATCCACGGGTATTGATGCCCAGACCTGTAAGTTAATTGTACTGGACAGCAACATCAGATCAATGACCGAGTTTAAACAGATGATAGGTCGCGGTACACGTATCAATGAGGAGTACGGCAAGAGATATTTTACAATACTCGATTTTCGCAATGTAACAGATTTATTCTCAGATCCGGAATTTGACGGTGATCCGGTGCGTGTTAAACCGGTAAACCAGAATGATGATATAAGCGGAATTGAAGAGGAAGAGCAGAACTCTACTGAAAGTTTTACAGATATAGACGGAGAGGAAGTCACAGGGTACGAGGAGTTCACCGGTGAAGGGTATGAAACTGTTGTAGAGGGTACTGAAGATTTTAGTTCAGGAACAGAAACAACCAATCCGGGACCTCGAAAAAAAATCTATGTTAATGGTGTTGATGTATCTGTTCTTAATGAAAGGGAGCTTTACTTCGATATAGATGGCAAACCTGTAACAATGAGTCTCCGGGATTTTACACGTATGCAGATACTTGAAAAATACAGTTCGCTTGATGAGTTCCTCCGGAAATGGAATACAGCAGAGAAAAAAGAGGCTATCATCAACGAACTTGCAGAGCAGGGTATCCTTGTAGATGAACTTTTACAGGCTGTAAACAGGGAGTGTGACCTTTTCGATATTATATGCCATGTGGGTTATGACATGCCCCCGCTGACAAGACGTGAAAGAGTCAACAATGTTAAAAAGCGTAATTACTTCACAAAGTATGGAGAGAAGGCAAGACTGGTGCTTGAAGCTCTTCTTGACAAGTATGCCGATGAGGGTGTTCAGCATATCGAAGATATAAAGATTTTAAAGATTAAACCTTTTGACCGTTTTGGAAGCCCCATGGAGATATTAAGCGAGTTTGGTGACAGACCGGGATATCTTGAGGCTGTAAGAGAACTTGAAAAAGAGATATATGAATTGAGGACATCGTAAATGAGTGTTAATATAGGCGGCCTGATGAAGTCGATCAGGAATATAATGCGTGAAGATACAGGACTTAACGGCGACGCGCAGAGGATTGAACAGCTTGGATGGATGATATTTTTAAAAGTTCTCTCTGACAAAGAAAAAGAACTTAAGGCGATGGAGGATAATTATGTTACTCCGCTGCCGGAAGATTTTCACTGGGATAACTGGGCTGGTGATGATGAGGGGCTTACTGGTGATGAACTTTTGAACTTTGTAGAACGAAGGTTGTTCCCTGAACTCCGTGCGATTGATGTGAGCAGCGGCAACAGACGTGCTCTAGTAATCCGTGATGTGTTTGAGGGAAACCACAACTACATGAAGTCAGGAACTAATCTGCGTCGTGTACTGAATAAGCTCAATGAACTTAACTTTAACAAAACAGAGGAACGTCATCTCTTTGGTGAGATTTACGAAGGGATGCTTAAAGAGCTTCAGAGTGCAGGTAAAAGCGGCGAGTTCTATACTCCAAGGGCGGTAACTCAGTTTATTACAGATATGGTTGCTCCTAAGCTGGGGGAACGTGTACTCGACCCGGCATGCGGTACAGGTGGATTTTTAACCTGTACAATTGAACATTTAAAGAAACAGATAAAGAAAGGTAGCCAGAGGGATATACTTCAGGAAAATGTAATCGGCTGGGAGTACAAACCTCTGCCGTTTCTCCTTGCGACAACGAATCTTATACTTCATGATATTGAAGTACCAAACCTCAGATATGACGACACTCTCAGCAGACCGCTTACAGAATACAAACAGAAAGACCGTGTTGATGTAATAGTGGCAAATCCACCATTCGGCGGAGTAGTGTCAAACGGATATGAAAAAAACTTTTCACAGAACTATAGAACAAAGGAATCGGCAGATCTCTTTCTGGTGCTGATGATACATCTGCTTAAAGACGGCGGCAGGGCGGGGATAGTTCTTCCGGACGGATCGCTTACAGGTGACGGAGTAAAACAGCGGATAAGGGAACATCTACTTGAAACTTGTAATCTGCATACCATCATTAGACTGCCGAACTCAGTGTTTCAGCCGTATGCCAGTGTTGCAACGAATCTTCTGTTTTTTACTAAGGGTAAGCCTACTAAAGAGATATGGTATTATGAACATAGACTTCCCGAGGGGATGAAGGCTTATTCGAAGACGAAGACTATACAGGTGAATGAGTTTGAACCGATTAAGGAGTGGTGGGGGAATAGGGTTGAGAGTGAATTGGCCTGGGTTGTGCCGATTGAGAAGATTAAGGCGAATGGGTATAATATTGATATTAAGAATCCTCATGTTATTGATGAAGAGCATACATACAATAGTGTTGAGCTGTTGAATTTACTTCATGAATCATTCAGAAGAAGTGATGATCTTCTTGAAAAGCTGAAACTGGAGCTGGGTAATGGATAAATACCCGAAGAAAACAATAGGGGAGCTTTGTCGTATAGAGAAAGGTATTACCGGACTGGCAAGTGCAGAACCCGGTCAATATCCTCTTGTTGCAACATCTCTTGAACGAAAAAGCTGTAATACTTACCAGTTTGACACTCCGGCCGTTTGCATCCCGCTTGTATCATCTACCGGGCATGGAAAGAAGACTTTAAATTATGTCCATTATCAGGAGGGTAAGTTTGCCCTTGGAACAATATTAGCCGCAGTAATTCCAAAAGATGCCGGAATACTTTCAGCCGGTTTTCTGCATCGTTATCTTCAGTTTTTTAAAGAAACAAAACTTGTTTCATTGATGAAAGGTGCTGCTAATGTGTCGCTTGCAGTAAAAGATATAGCTAAAATTGAAATTCCGGTACCTCCGATCGAAGAACAGGTTCAGTTTATTGAATTGTTTAACAAGGCTAATAGTTTCGGGATTCAGCTGGTCGGTGAGTTCAATACACAATCGAATTATCTTAAACAACTCCGACAATCAATACTGCAGGAGGCCATTGAGGGGAAGCTTACTGCTGATTGGAGAAAGACACATCCTGTTGTTAAGGGGAATCCGGATTTTGATGCGGAGGCTTTGTTGGAAGCTGTTAAGTCTAAAAAAGCTATATCGAAGAAAGATAAGTCTTTACCTATAGTCACTGAAAGTGAGAAAACATTTGAGTTGCCGGATGGTTGGATTTGGTGTCGTATCGGAGATCTAACTAATATTACCGGAGGTAAGCGTTTACCAAAAGGAACAACTTTTTCTGATGAAATTACAGAATTTATTTATATAAGAATAGTTGATATGAAAGATGGTACTATCGTTGATAAAAATCTCAAATACATATCAGCTAAAACAAGAAATCAAATAAAGAATTATATTATTACAAAAAATGATTTGTATATTACAATTGCAGGCACAATTGGGCAATCTGGTCTGGTGCCTGATCAATTTGATGGAATGAATTTAACTGAAAATGCCGCACGAGTTGTTCCTTATGAAGTAAATAAACAATGGTTAAATAATTTTATTTCATCAAAAACAATACAAGAATTATTTGCCAAAGCAACATATGGTATGGCGATGCCTAAGTTAGCACTTATGAGGATTCAAAATACTATTATTCCACTACCACCTCTCGCAGAGCAAATAGCTATTGTCGATCGCATTCATAGTCTGCTTGCTAAAGTCAATCTTCTGGAAAAGCAGGTTAATGAACGGAAGGTTATGGCGGATGAGTTGATGCAGAGTGTGTTGAGGGAGGCGTTTGGGTGACCTCATTTTCATCACATTTCACAAATGAAAGTAATGTATTCTTATAGATTTTAAAAATTGTTTATATAATTTTTAAATTTTAAGGGTGAGTAATATTGAATGATAGATTCAAATAATCGAAAATCGGATGATGCTTCGCATGTTTATCGTGGTTATCGTAGACAGATTCTGTTTATTCTGCATAAAATAGTAACATCTATTGATGATGATTTAATATTTTGCCCGGAGGGAGTTGAAGATCTATCTATTGAAAGATCTGGCATAATTAAAGAGATATATCAAATCAAAGATTATACAGATAATTTAATATTATCACACCTTGCACAAAAAAATGGAACATCTTTTATCGAAAGAGCAAATGATTATTATGATAGAACAACAGAAATTATTTTAGCATCATACGGGCCAATAGGGCAGGAATTAAGCTTAGCATCTAAAGGTGATGATAAAGCAATTAATTCAGTTGTAAGTAAAATTAAAAATATGGCAATAATCCCTTCCGAAAGAATAAAGCCATTAGTTGAAAGTATAGTTTTTCAACAACCATCCGAAGAGCAGATAACTAAAGAAATAGACGATATTTTATCCGCCTCAATGCTTGGAATCGAAACAGGTATATCCTTTGATTTGTTATGCTGGTGGATTTTCGATGCATCTGAAAAAAGAAGAAAAATAACAAAAACAGAATTTATAAAAGAAATCGGTGTTATCGGTAAATTTTTAAAAGAACGGTCGTATCATCATGAATGGTTAAGTTCAATAATTCCGTTTTCTGATTTGATAAGTGATAACAGGAATTCAGCAGCTTTAAGTGAAGAATACAAGGAGGGTATTTCTGCTGGTATTCTTCATATTCAGGAAGGACTGGATATTCCAAGAAATACTAAGAATGAACAGATAAAATCTGCATTTGATAACACCAATGTTGTTATTATTCATGGTGCATCAGGTCAGGGGAAAACCACATTGGCATATAGATATTTTTATGATAACTTCCCTTTGAATTTTTCTTATAAAATAAAAGAACCTGCCGGGAAAGAGCATTCTTACAGTATCAGTCAAGCAATAATGCAGCATCATAAATCATTTAAGATTCCTATGTTTTTATATTATGACATCGCACCAAGTGACTCTAACTGGACTTCGATAGTTGAGAGTATCAGTCATGAAAATGATATAAAACTACTTATAACAATAAGAGAAGAGGACTGGAAAAGTGATTCAAGATTAAAAGAAAAGATCAGTTTTAAAGAATTAGAAATAGACTTTTTACAAGATGAAGCTGAACATATTTTCAACAGTATCAATCAGGTAACTTTTTTAGATTTTGAGTCGAGCTGGCAAATGTTTGGCGGAAAAGGCCCATTGCTTGAGTATATCTATTTTCTTAATTTTGGTGAAAAACTTGAAGTTATCTTAAAGAATCAGATTTATGCAATACAAGATAGGGATACTCTTGATGTGCTAAGGATTATTGCTCTCATTACAAGTTATAATGCAAGAGCCGTTGCAAAGAACATTCAGGTGTTGCGAAACGTAAATCATCCGGAATTATTATTGGAGAAATTGAACAAAGAATATTTGATTAGTGTTACTGACGATGGTAACCTCATTGAAGGCTTCCATCCAGTCCGTTCAAATATAATATCAAGATATTTGTTTGATTCTATAACTCATGAATGGATTAACGTATTTCATGATGCATTTGATGCGATTTATGAAAAGGATTTGGGAACATTCCTCCTGTATTGTTTCCTAAGAAGAGACGATTCAGAGATTCAGGAGATTGTAAAAAAACTAAATTCATTTTCACCTCAAGAATGGAGCACGTACGATGGAATAATTAAATCCCTTTTGTGGCTTGGTATTAAGCAATATGCAGAGTCGAACAGATTCCTTGCTGATGAATTAAAAGAAAAATATCCTTATATTGATCTGAGTATTGTTTTGGATACAGATATAGCAGGTCACGCTCCTCATATTAGTAAAGATATAATAAAACTGTATAATGGCATTGGTTCAGAGTCAGGAAAAATTATTGAAGAATTTGTAAACAAACAGACTGAAAAAAACAAAACATTTAATTTTGCAAAAGAATGGTTATCAATTAAGAGAGAGCAACCTGAGTTGCCTATTAATGAAAATGATTATCTGTCAACAGGAAGATACGCATTCTGGTTTGCTTATTTTAACTGTAAGGGGAATAATTTTAACGACTTATATGAATTGCTAGAGAAAGATATAGATAATCTGGATATATATACAATAGCAGAAATCTCCAACGGTTTCACATATTTGAAAGATAATAAGATGAAAGCCATACTCAAAAAGCATGAGAGAATCATTATAAAAAAATTTCTAAAAAAAACAGATACTCTTTATTTAGAAAAAACAAAAGAAATGGTAAAGGCTCATTATATAATTCCTGTATCTGATAACGAAAAAAATTTCATAACAACTGATAAAGAGAATAATAATTCCAGAAGTATGGTAATTATTGATCTTATGCAGAAGTTATATCCTGATGAAAAATTTTATTCAACTCAGGGATATGGTCAGAATTCAGTGATTGAAGCAATCGATATACCTGAAGAATTAAGGCATGATGATTCATTTAAGAAAATAAATAGGGAAAATCTTCCGCATCCATATTTGGCAACATTGAATGGCAATTTTATAAGTTATCTGCAATATAAGTATCGCCCTTATTCATGGAGAGATTATATTGATAGAATAATTGAAATAAGAAGATTATCGCTTGATTCATTTCAAAAACTTGTTAACGGGCTTGGAAAATATTACAAGAAAGGAAATTTGCATAATATAGTTACAGAAAATACCCGAGAGTCTCTTATCAAATGCCAAGGTGAGATACACAATATACCTTTTTTACCTAAAATTGCTGTTGATGAATGGGGTTTCACCAGTGAGGGTATTGCAAATGATAAATCTGAATCTCAGGATAAAATAAAAAAGTCAGGTGCGATTTTTTTTATTCCTTCACTGATCAGATATGATAAATATAGAAAAGCCTGCAGTGATTTTTTTACTCACAGTTCATTTTTTATTTCTCAGATGGCATCTTTGATTTCTGCAAGATTAAATGGTAAGGATGAAGAAAATATGCTTTCATCTTTAAACCTGACAGATCTTTTGATTTTTTTAACTGTATTTCAGCGAGAATTCTTTCACTGTTTCAGTTCACAAGTAAGTATAAATGAACTCCGGAATATTGAAGAACAGGAAAATAAAATATATAATCAACTGTTCTCTTTATGGCTGACTTTTTCGTTTCATCCAGATAAAAAACTAAATAATCCAAAAGTTGATTGTTCTCTTTATGTTAATAAAATTTTTAAGAGTTCATTCTTGAATAAATTCTCAGATGAACTTAATGTTTTGTATAATTTTCATTTTGAGTTAACTGAGATTTCTATTGATGAAAGAAAATCTATTTATGTAATTATTAATATAAAAGATTTAAATACTCTAAATGACAATGCTGAAGATTTTGTTTTTGTATTAAACGGATTGCATGTTAGTAAAGCATTAAATAATGCTGCTATGGATTATAATAACGATGAACTGGCCCGATTGCTTAAATATCATTGGAATAATTTATGTTATGTAATTACATTTAAAGGTAAAATTATTTTCAACACATTGAGAAAACAATCTATTTTATCATCGATTTATACTAAAGATGCCCCTTTTATGGCTGATATTATTGAAGAGTCTTTTTTTGAGCAAACTTTGAACATATCTCTTTGGCATTCAATGCAGATTGATGCGATTAATAAATTCTATCAAAATTATTCGGTATTAAGAATTATTCTTTTACATATGCATGAAGTAATTAAACCTCTTGAAAATGATGATCTGATTATAAATGAAGAAATGCTTAATGACTATTTTCAAAGGAGAGCTAATGAGCTTGCTGATCCATTCGAGTCAGTTACAGCTTCTTTTTCAGATTTATATAATATGTTCGAAGCTAGAGAGGAAACGGAAGAGAACATTATCTCATCTGAAGATTTTGTTTTGCTTTTTAAAAATATAAAGCAGATATACCCCGAACCTGAAAAAGATTCAGGTGGTAAGATAAACTGTAAACTCGACACAGATATGTTGAAAGACTGGTCTGGTCGTGTTGACTCGTTGAATGAAGAGTTTTTAAATGCATATTTTATGATTCTATTTGATGATTTACAAGGAAATAGTTTATGAAGGAAATTGTCAGGGCTGAGATGAATGAGGACTTGATTGCTGGTATCTGAGGCATTGGATAGGTTGTGGGGGTGAGGGATGGCGATAGTTAAAGGTGTCAAAATAGGGCCATATTCAATAAACCTTTCATTAACAGGATTTGTAGTAACAGATAGAACTTCAAAACGACACATGACAGTCTGCTACAATATCTTCAGGAATGCAATTGATGTCCATGTGAAATGTGATGAAACCAGGAATAAGATAATCGGTAAATTATTTCCAATTCCTGATGTAATGAAATATATAGATACAGTTCCATTAAAAATTGAAAATGGGATTGAACAATTAAGAAAAAGTATTTTTCGGGTAACTCCGAAATGGCTGGTTAAGCATAATTATTCAATAATCAGATATAGTGAGGTTGATTTAAAGGATATATTGAAATCGGGTGTTTTTGTGATAAAGAGAAAATATAATTTCGATAAAGTTTCAATCCAAAAGAATATCAAACGATGGCATCTAAAAAAAGATTATTCACCTTTCTCATTATTGCGAACTAACAAAGCTGAAGCTGCTATTGTTCAAGCATTTAAATATGGTTCTGTTAGTTCAAGGCATAGATTGTTATTAATTAATGTTAATAATGAAAAAGAATGGTATGCAATCAGATTTAGTAAAATAGAGAGAATATTTGAAAAGATTATTGATCCGGTTATTGCTGAGCGAGTAGAGAAATCTCTTGATGAAGTTTTTGCGGAGTTTAATGTTGATGGGCTGTCGGATGAAGTTAGTGAGATGATGGTGTTTAAATAAAAGATAAATAAATTTTATGTATAATATGATTTCTGAGATGATAAAAAAAGATAATAACAAGGGGAAAGTTATAACGAAATGAGTAGAACAATACCACTTATAGACTTTTTTAACGAAACATTTCATATCCCTCATTATCAACGAGGCTATCGCTGGGAAGAGCAGGAAGTTACTGAGTTGCTGGACGATTTGTGGGCTTTTTGTAAGGACCGTGAAAGTGGAGATTTTTATTGTTTGCAGCCGATTGTGTTGAAAAAGAATAAAAAAGCTGGTTATGACGTGCTGGATGGTCAGCAACGACTGACCACATTATATTTATTACTAGTTTATTTGGAAGACAAACGAAAAGAAGATAACTATGATCAGCCACTTTTCACTATCAACTATGAAACCCGTGAAAAGTGTGTGGAGTTTTTGGCATCGAAGAGGTTTATTGAATGCGTTGACGAAACTAATATAGATTTTTATTACATCTGTAAAGCATATAGGGCAATTGATTTTTGGTTTAAAGATGAAAAACATCGTGGAGCAAAAGCCAGACTTGTTCCCATTTTAATGGATGATAAGAGTAAAGGAAATCGCAACGTACGATTCATAAGGTATGACGTTCCGGAGGAAACAAATCCCATTGATGTTTTCATTCGTCTTAATGTAGGCAAAATCCCTCTAACCGATGCAGAATTGATAAAAGCACTTTTACTTCAAAGTGATAAATATAATTCTGATGAAATAAAATATATCAAAATGCGTCTGTTCGAAATTGCTTCTGAATGGGACAGTATTGAATACACACTTCAAAATGAAGAGTTTTGGTATTTTCTTAATAACCAGGGTAACTATAGGCCTACTCATATAGAATTTATTTTTGATATGATTGCTGATAAAATACTAAGGGGAAAAAAATATTTTACATTCAAACCATTCAAACACGCTACGTTCCTTATCCTGTCTGAATACTTGCAGGATTTATTGGATAATGGGAAGGAAGGGAAAACGCTTACACGTATAGAAGCAGTTGAAGATATCTGGCAACTGGTTACTTCATATTTTGAATACTTTAGGGAATGGTTTGGTAATAGAACTCTTTATCATTATATAGGATTTTTAATAGCAGTAAGAGGTAATCAAGTCATAGATGATATTATTCATCAATCAAGCATTTCAGGTAAAAAAGGTCTGATCAAATTTCTCGAGAGTGAAATTGGTAAACAGATAATTATAAAAAAGAAAAGAAAAGATTCTAACGGAAATGAGTATGATGTACAGCTTGAAAATCTGAATTATGAAAACGAAGACCAACAGAGTGATGATCGTAATGAAATAAACAAGATTCTGTTGTTGCATAATGTTTACTCTTGTTTAAAAAGCGATAAGGAAAAAGCATGTTTCCCATTCAATATCTACAAGAAAACCAAGGGCAATGAAAAGTGGAGTCTGGAGCATATCCATGCACAGAATTCTGAATATATTATAAAAAAGGTAAACCAGCAAACTTGGCTCAATGACCATATTCAATCATTTGAAAGAACGAACAATAATGCATTTCAAGAACTGATCCTGAGAATGAAAGAGATTCTCAGCACTGGTAATATCGACCAAGACAAATTTGAAAATATTGTTATTGAGGTGTGTAGGGCTACAAATGAACATTCCGATTCAGATGAGAAAAATATACACTCTATAAGCAATCTCTGTCTTGTAGATGTTAACACAAATAGCCAATTGAACAATTCGGTTTTTGATGTAAAACGGGAGATTATTAAAAAAAGAGAAGTTGCAGGATATTACATACCAATCTGCACACGGAATGTTTTTTTAAAAGCTTATACTGAATATTCTGTAAATAATGCTTATTGGACTGGTGATGACCGGGAAAGCTATCTGGAACATATCCGGAATGTATATAACTATTTTGCAAATTCAACAATAGGGGATTAATTCATGCGTTTTGCATTTAAAGACTTATTAAATCAATACAAAGTAGTAGTTCCGCAAATACAGCGAGACTATGCTCAGGGCAGGGAAAGTGAAATTGAACTGAGGAAAAGTTTCGTGACTAAAATTCGGCAAAGTTTGCAAGAACATGAACCTGTTTTGAATCTTGATTTTATTTATGGATATACTGAGAAATCAGGAAAAGATGAGGAGGTTTTCATCCCTCTTGATGGGCAACAACGACTAACAACATTATGGCTTCTACACTGGTATTTGTCTCCAAGAGAAAATAGTGTATTAAATACAGAAGTACGACATTATTTATCAAAATTTACTTATGAAACGAGGGTTTCTTCTAAACGCTTTTGTATTAATTTAGTCAATCAACAGCTTGAAATAGATTATCAAGATCTCCTTAGTGCGCAAATTATGGATGCTTCATGGTTCATGGCATCATGGTCTAACGATCCAACGGTGATATCTATGTTAAATATGCTCGATACATTACAAGATGCAATAAGTGACAGAGCCAGTGCATGGGAAAATCTTGTTAATCAGCAGAAGGTTACATTTGATTTCATTGATATTAAATCGGATGAATTTAAATTAACTGATGAGCTTTATATAAAAATGAATTCAAGAGGGAAACCACTTACAACATTTGAGAACTTCAAGGCACAGTTTTCAGAACTACTCGCTTCAAGCAAAACTGATTATACAAACTTGAAGCGGCATTATGAAAACACTGCTGTAAGCTACCAGCAATACTTTGCATTTAAAATAGATTCTATTTGGATAGATTTATTCTGGAGTTATCGTAAACAAACAAACAATGAGATAGATAAAAGTATATATAAATTTTTTAGTTACGTGGCAGAATTTCTTTTTTTTAAAAATAACTCTTCTACAACCAGCACAGATGTTAAAATTGATTTTGATTTTTTAAATAAAGTTTTTTCATACAAGCAGAATGTTGATTTTCTTTTTGATTCACTGGATTTTCTTTCATCGTTCAAAGATGGAAACACCTCATTCGGTAAATTAGAAGAGTTTTTCGAGAATATTTTCAATTGTGTTTCAACTTTTGATGAGTATTCTAAAGATTATTTTTGCAGGGCTATTACTGGAAGCGGGTTTGATATAAAAGATAGTACTATATTATACGCAATATTGTGCTTTTGTAACAATACCAATATACGTGAAGCGGATGATGAACTCAGGGACTTTGTTCGGGTTGTGCGAAATCTGCTGCTTGGAGTTCGCCAGCCTAATCGGTCAAAACGTATTGAATATATGTCAAATCTACGATTAACGGATGTATCAGATTATTGCAGATTTATTGACAGTTTTGTAAATCAAATAACAATTCAGAAAAACAAGTCAGTTTATCAAATCTTATCAGAGAATGAATTTAGCGGTTTTAACAAAGAAAACATTGCTAATGAAAAGATTAAATCTTCTTTGATAATAAGCAATCCTTCATTGAGACAGGTCTTTAATTTACTTGAAGATCATCAGCAGATACAAGGGAATATATCAAACTTCAAACTCGATTCAAAAGATATACAATTGAAAATAACGGCTTTCCTCGAGATCTGGACGCCTAATATTGAAGATTCACTTATAATCAGGGCATTCCTGACTTTGGGTGATTATTCGGTAAGGACACATGATGGTATTTTTTTCTTTGGTTGCAAAGGGAAATGGAATAGAATACTTACAACATATTTATCAAAGGAAAAAGAACAAATTTCAGATAGTCTTGATGAATTCCTTTCAGCTTATCTTCAGGCAAAAGGGAACAATCCTGTTGAGAAAATGCAATACATGATTGAACTTTATAAAACCGAGAGTATGGACTGGCTTTATTATTTTGTAAAATATAAAGCAATTACATCGAATTCTTATCGTAACCTTAATGTTTACAGTTGGTATGATGCAAAAGGTTTCGAAATCAATCATCTTGGTAATTCAGGTATCCAGCCATACCATTCATATCATTTGAATCCCTACCTCATTGTTTTACATCAGGAATTAAATAATAGCAGAGTAAATCTGCATTGGGGCAGGTTCAGTGATGTTAGTTGTATTTGGATTGATGATAAAATAATTATTAGATGCAAGAGGGATGGTTGGGAAATTCAACCGGTTGATAATTTTATTATAAATGGTGATTTAATAACCCAGTACACTCTTCGTCAAGATGGAAAAGTTTATTACCTTATTGAAGTTTTAGACAAGGATAAAATAGAAATTGCTGTAGAATTTATTAAAGACTTACTCAAACAATTAAACTGTAATGATTAATCAGAAATCATGTCTTTTCTCTCGTAAAAGAGAAGAGGTGTGAATAATGTAATTCCGCTTGGACAGCTATTTGGAGAATCTGTTGCTTCAGTTATAAAAGAAAATAAACCGCTTAATCAATCGCATTGTGGAGGATAGTATAACTGATATGAATAGTTCAAAAGAAAACAGCAATATCCACAGACAGGTCGGCTCTCTAACTTCGTTATTGGAAGAATTGAAAGGCCACGACATAAACAGATTTAATTCATTTGAGGATATGGTTTACTTTAAGAATAATCATAAAAAGGAAGTTGAAGAGCATATAGAAACAGAGCGTCAAAAGCTTTCCGATGAAATTTCCAGCAGTATAACCAGTGTAAAACAGCAGCAGAGTGAGTTCAAAAATCTTGTTGAAGAAAGAAGAAATTTACTTTCAGAAGAGCTTCTAAAAATAGATTCGTATTCCGTTGAAGATGATATAAATAAAAGTCTTTTTAAAAGAGTTTTAAATCAATTTCTAAAAAGATATTATGCTTATCGTAAAAATAGACTGACGAATCACTTCGATGAAGAATTATATGGGCCATTTAAATCAATACAGCGTTCTATCAGTAAGTTGAATGATTTCATTTTAAATTCTCAAACGGACTTCGATAAAATAATAGAGAAACGAACAAAGGAATTTATCATCGAAATTAATCGTACTCTCGATTTTCTTAATGAATTCAATCCATTACTTATTGGTGTTATAGGAGAGTTAAGCGCTGTTAAAGAATTATCCAGGCTGCCTGTGTCTTATCATGTTATAAATGATTTTAAAATGTTCTTTAATCCTCCTGTTTATCACAAACAGGAAAATGACCGCATCAGCTCAATTCAGGCCGATCACATCGTAGTTGGGCCTACCGGCATTTATCTGATCGAGACAAAAAATTGGAGCCGGGAATCTGTAAAAAATATGGACCTGTTTTCACCTGTTAAGCAGCTTAAAAGAACAGGTTTTGCTCTGTTTATTTATCTCAATAAATTAATTCAGTATGGAACATTATATGAATTCAATTCCGGCTGGGGGGATCAGAAATTGTCGTTAAAGAATGTTCTGCTGATGATTAATACAAGTACAAGTGAGCAGTTTCAGTTCGTTAAGATAGTAACTATAAGTGAAGTTAACAGATATATCACTAAACAGCCGGTTGTTATGAATGAAAAGCAGGTGTCTAATCTGGTTGAGGTATTGCTGAGTGATTCGTTTTGAAATTAGCCATTATAACTGTTTGCATAAATTTCAATAAAAATCTAAGAGAGTCTAAATAGATTGAATGCATTTAATGTGCAGTGGTGAGTAATTTTATCAATAGAACTTAAGGAAGTATTTTAGAATGAAACTTAAATATATTATACTTATTATTTTTTTAATTTCAAATATTGTAATGTGTAATTCGATTAAGCCTAAACCAGAAGGCAATGGGTGGAATAGGTGTATCACGTGTAAAGGTTATGGATATACAATAACAGAATCACGCACAGACCGTAATAGACTAAATGATTCTGAAGAAAGAAATAAGTATAATAATGCAGTTAAATTTTTTAAAGATGACCCCAGGCATCATGAAAAAGCAGACAGTGACACTCAAAATTATAACAGTGGCTATAGTGGAAAGAAAAGAAATAAAACAACTTGCAGTACCTGTAATGGTTTAGGCTGGATTAAAGATTGATAGTGAATTCAGGCATATTGATTCTAATAAATCAGCAACATGTGGTGATGTAAATTTAAATTGATTATAACGGTTAACCGGACATATAAGTGAATAATGAAATTGTATCTAAGCTCAAAGCAGAGAAGAAAAATCTCTTTGAAAAATATAAAGTAACAAAACTGGGAGTGTTCGGTTCTTTTGCGCGTGGTGAAGAGACACCGGATAGTGATATAGATATACTTATTGAATTTTCTGAAGCACCAGGAATGAAGTTGTTTTTTAGCACCGAGGAATACCTTGAAAAACTTTTGGATAGAAAAATTGATCTTGTCCGCGAAAGTGCATTAAGACCGGAACTTAAAGATATTGTCTTATCTGAAGTAATATATTTATGAAAAGGAATAGTTTCTCCACTTCTCCGATATAAATAATGCTATCGAGTCTATTATTGATTGTACTGCCGGAATGACATTCGATGAATTTAACAGCGATGATAAAACCTTTAGCGCAGTTATCCGGAAAATAGAAGTAATCGGAGAAGCTGCAAAAAGTATATCACCTCAGATTGCAGGTTCTAATCCTGAAATTCCCCGGTCTGTTATGGCCAGAATGAGAGATAAACTGATTCACGGTTATTCCGGTATTGATGCTGATATAATATGGAAAACCGTAAAGAATGATCTACCGGAAATACTTCCCTTTGTTATCAGCCTAAGTAATAAATAGATAGATTAAGTATTTATTGCAATACTCCAAAACTCTTCGCTCCATGACACCAAATTTCTTAATAGTAAAACTGTTTCTTTGAGTTGTCAAAAGAACAAAGCAGGGGGAGCTGTGATTCTCGATTCGAGGATAAAATTATAATCACATTGTATAAATTTTCATTTTTTCAATTTCACATAAAACTACTGTCATATTACGAAGGGTAGCAATAGGCGATGTGAGACAGTATTTAATGAAATTATAAAATGTTAAAATACTCGTTTAATATGTTTTTTTTAAAATTTTTTTCAGATCATTTGTGTCACCTTATATATAGCTCCGAGTTTTAAAAACTGTATATACCCCCCCTATACTTGTAATCAAAGTCTACATTCTAACAAGGCATGATCAATGTCCATTGGTACATTGTGATATTTAAAGACCGGGATAGCAGGGAAGTGTGCCTGAATTTTCCATCATGAAGTCAGCCATTGTGTTAATCAATAAATTGACTTGGCTAATTTATACTATAAATCTGAATTTTATTTTTAACCATTTCTCATAAGAATACAGTTATATTGTTAACCTGGTTGAAACTATATCCTAAAAATAATCTGTAAGCCTAACAAAAAAAATGCTCCCCCTTTGAAAAGGGGGGAAGTTGAGCGTAGCAAAGCAAAGCGAAACGGGGGGATTGACTCTTTAAAAATCAGTAGAAACTAACACAAAGGTGAATATAGTATTATCAATATTCTAAGTAAGTCGATGTTTCGGTCTCTATATCGGATTCTATTGGAGGTCTCTTAAAATCGTCATTTAGACTTTGGTCTTCACAATAGTCATTTTCCCACATTTTCTCAAGTAAATAAGTCTTCGGTTTTAATTTGGTTTTCTTTTTAATTAGTTTTTTAACGTGAGTGATGATGCCATCATATAACTTATGATCAATTTGAAACCAGAGATTCTTGCATTGAACTGAATCTCGCTTATTATTGAATAGCTTTATAAACTTACTGAATGTAGATTCTCTGTAGTGTTGTAATAAATCGAGTTCATTATTTTCTAAGTTTAAAGCATTATTTTCATAAAGATCATTATTAAAATAATGCTGTTCATCGCTATTAATGTCTTTTTTTATATTTTTAATATTATCTTCTTCTATTGTTGAATTATTATCTGTATCTGTATTAGGGATAAGCTTTGGATACCTTATTGATAGGGTATCCTTAACCCATCGGGGTGCGTTCATGAATGTATTCTGAATACTTTTAACTATTGTAATGCTCTGACATCTCTGGTGTTTAATGAAATTTATAACCAGCATCCATCCGTCTTTATATTTAATTTTTTCATCTTTCTCGAATTTTTTCAAAGTTTCTTCTACAAAATCAGTATTATTATTTGTTTCAGCTGCGATTCTCTTAATTGATATTTCATACACGCCACTAATATTTGTCGCACTGTTTGTTATTAAATAAAAGAAAATAATTTGTTCAGGTTGTGTCAAATTTGCGAAATAATGATCGTTCCAAATCTTAGTATCTATATAACGCATTTTGCTTTGTGAATCTTTTTTAGTCATATAACCTCTTGAGAACTATTTAATTTAAATTGTTTAAGGCATAACTATCACTGTCTATTTATTTAAATAAAGAGATTATGATAGTCGATGGTTGATTTAAATCTCATGAAGAGTAGATTGCACTGATTATGCTTTATTTTTTTTTTCTACTTTTGGGAGAAATGATGTTAGTGAAATTTTAGGTTGCGTTGATCATGGAGGCCGTCCTGTATGTTAAATAAATTACCTCATGTTTGTGATGTTCTATTGAAAGAAACATATTTTAGTGATTCAAAATCTAACTTATAACAATTGTTATGTTGTGTTAGAGGTTGATGAATTTCATTAAATTCTTTTTGGTATTAATGTCAATAAAATAGTTCAAGAGTAAAAAAAATGTTTCAATAAAGTGTAGTATACTCATGGGTGGTAGATATATGATTAGTACAATTGTCGGAGTAGAAAAATATTATAATATAATTCACAAAATGTTGACATATAGCCAAAAGCTGTTTTAATAGGTACACCAATTAACGAGGTAGTGTATGACAATACTTGTAACATCTGAAAAGCTTTCAGAAATCATTAACGTCCCGGTGTGGACCATCCGGAAAATGGTGAGAGAAAAAAAGATCCCGGCATATTCGCCGAATAAAAAATCTTATCTCTTTGATCCCGAGGAAGTGATCGTTGCGATTAAGACGTTTACTATTCAATAGTTGTTTAAAAATATAAAGTCGATTAGACTAAAGCAACAAAATAAATAGTTGTTTCAAATTGTAATTAAAGACTGATCTTAGTATGATTTATTCCCTGCACCGTAGCATATAGAAAAACTACTGCAAAAATGCAAAATGCGAAAGTGACTTACATCTTCTAAATACTGATAGCTCCATCTAATGGCCATGGTTGAGCTGAGGTCTACAGTCTTAATTAGAAACGTAATGAAATTAAAATATTCACGGATTATTTTTTTGAAAGTGCTGCAAAGAATAAACAGGGCCGGATTATGGCAACTCCAGATTTCCTCGTAGTACACCAATTGAATAAATATTAAAGTAAATAAACATAGTTGTGAGTTTCTGAAATATCTATGAGATGAATGGTTAACTAAAGCGTTCAAGAGAACATAAGCTGACTGCCATTTAATCACCAGCAAATAGTGCTGAATTTCTATTTCACGACCTGTTGAATATCTGTGCTCATTTTATCCGTGAATTGAGCAATTATAAAAATAAAAGCCGGGTTTTACTCCATACATTGCCATTGTTAGTTAAAAAGATTTAAAAATGAAAGAGGTAAGTATGTCAAACGAACTAGAAGACGTTGTTAAAAACAATCATAAAACAGTAGACCAGATCATTTTACTTATGGATGAACTAATAAATAAACTCAAAGAATTAAAGAAGTTCATATACAATGGATGACTATCCGTTTTATGAACATTAAAATCTTGACATTTTATTTTATTGATGTGTATTGTATGTATCGCAACAACCGCATTTTACCTTTAATAAGGAAGGTGAAATATGAGTTATAAATTACTTGCCGACCAGACTGATATTCAGCCCGGTTATGGCAGGTATATCTTTTACATGCGATATAAGGGTGTACGACAGAGAAAGGTTGTTAAATGTCGTAAATCGACAGTACAGGCCCTTCATCGCGACTGGGAAGATGGTATACTTGCAAAGACCACTAAGCAGTACAAGCTCTTTGAAATTTTAGACAAGTATTTGGAATTCAGCAGAGAATTTAAAACTGAGAGAACATTCAGGTTTGAAAGAACAATCATAGAAGATGTTATAAAAAAATTCTATAAGCGTTCAATGCTGCTGAATGATTTTACCAGAGCTGATGCCGATGCTTTTATCATGTATCGTAAAAAGCACATTATTGTTAAGCATGATAATACAAAGACAAAAGGTCAGCTTACCAATGCAACTATTAACAGGAATATTGCCATTCTGAGTTATTTCTTTAACTGGTGTATCAAAAAAGGATATTATAATAGTCTTAATCCTTTTGCCCTGCAGAAATTAAAGGAACATAACTACCGGGAGGTAATGTTATCTTCAGGTCAGATAGATGAATTGTTTAATGTAGCTTATCACATTGGTGAGTTATTCCATAAAACAATATCTATTCTGCTTTTGACAGGTATGAGAAGAGGTGAACTATTCAGTCTCGAATGGGCAGAGGTAAACTTCGATACCAGGTTTATAATACTTAGCCAGTATAAAACCAAGAGTAGAAAGAGAAGGGCTATACCTATCAGTCCAGCGCTCCTGGAGATATTACTAAGCCTGAAGAATAGCAATGATGGACCTGGTGTTATGGGGAGCTATACTGTTAATATTCTTGCCAAAGATTGGCAGAAGTTGCTGTCAAAGGTTTCTTTCCGTACTATAAATGATGGGACAGATTTAAGGGTGCATGATCTAAGGCATGTTTATTCACAAAGCATGCTTAACATTGGAGTTGGTTTAGAGGATATTCAGTCACTTTTAGGCCATCAGGATTTCAGCACTACACAAAGGAGATATGCACAATTTTCAAGACCCGATCTCCTTGAAAAGGGCAGTCTGATAGATAATGTTATAAAGATCAGAAAAACCGGTTAAAATTGTTGTCCCATATATGTCCCACGGGAAAGGCTTTTGATAACACTTGTTATGTGGAAATAAAAAAGCCCTGATAAAATCAGGGCTTAATGCGCGCCTGGGAGGAGTCGAACCTCCGACGCACGGATTCGAAGTCCGACGCTCTATCCACTGAGCTACAGGCGCATTAAAAGATACGGCGGATGATGTAAAGGGCTGCCGGTTCAGCTATAATTAAGGAAAGACTTTAATAAATCTCTCTTTTGTACCGGCATATTTTGTATCATGAAAAATAAAGAGTTTATAATTCCCTTTATTGAGCATATCAACAAATTTCCTGTTATTACCCGGGTTAAACGATGAACCGATGGGGAGATTCATTGTAACGTTTTCACCGACATATGCTTCATCGCTGGTAAAACAGTACTCAGCGCCGTCATACTTGAAGAAAACAACTGATGAACCCTTTGTATGACCGCCGATTTTTTTTATATTAAACATGTCGTAAAGCATATGGCTTTCATCAAACTGAGTAACATTTTTATTTCCGCTTAAAAACTTTTTAACTTCACCCATGCTTTTGCCTTTGTTCAGCTCTGCCAGTTCATCTCTGCTGATAATGAATGCAGCATTTTTAAAACGGTGCGCGTTGCCTATATGATCAAAATGAGAATGAGTAATAATTACATCGGTAATCATATCAGCTTCAATTCCGTTCTCTTTAAGAATAGCAACAGGATCCTTGAAGTCTTTTATCCCGAACATTTTAACCATTTTCATGTCATTAAATCCGGTATCTATAAGTATCTTCCTGTCGCCATATTCAATATAATAACAGGTCCAGCTGAAGGGGACAGTTCCCCCCGACTTATCACCCTGGAATACAAATCTTTTCTGGAAGTCGGATTTACCGTAATTTACAGCATAAATTTTCAAAGGCTTTCCGCCGCTGAAACACTCTGTGTTCAGGGCGGCTACAGCTGTGAAAATCAGCAGAAGTTTTATAATCCTTCTGAACATCATACTACTTCTTTATTACCATGAATAGAAAGATTGCCGCAACATATGTGACAAATCCGATCAGAAGAGTGTAATTCATTCCATGGGTAACATTGAGAAATATCGAGAGCGATACAGCCACAGTCCCAAGGATTCCGTTAACTCCGAACATCAGTGTGGCATATTCGGGGGATACATCCTGCTTAATCTGTTCCATAGCATGAGGGAAGGGCATACCCATAAGAAATGCAAGCGGAAATATAAGACCTGATGCTATAAAGAGTTTAGATTGCAAAAAGCTGAAATACATCAACAATGAAGTAAGACTGAAAAAGAATCAGAACCGGAATTATGCTTATGCATATCACCAGAGTTCTCTTGCTGAAATTTCTGCTGAAAAAACTTCCAAGTCCGCTGAAAAACAGAAGCCCTCCGAAAATTACAATAGTTGAATAGATGGGAGATCCTATAAAGTTCTGATATTTCTGCATCAGAACAATCTCTACAAGCATATAGCCGAAACCCAGCAATCCGAAGAACACGGTATGTCCTACAAGCCTGAATCTCTGTGACCCGTATTTAAATATAGCCAGAAGTAAAACCGGAATCATCATAGCAGCGGCAATTTTTAAGATTATATCCAGAAAGTCTTCAACTTCTTTTTTGTTTTTATAGATGTTGAACGGGTAAGGTTTATTATCTGTTACCGGAGACAGGTCAATTTCATAGGGGTAGTTAACCTGGTCGAGTATTGTTTCAAGTGTTGTGTTGTCAGTATTTGTCATACTGCTTTTCTTAAGATAGTACCGGCTGTAT
>PGXT01000025.1 GCA_002839285.1 Spirochaetae bacterium HGW-Spirochaetae-5
TAAAAACATCCTGATACGAATCATATAATTCTCCTTGTTAACTTTCATTTATTTTTATACTTTATAGTGTGTTACTCTATTTCAATTTAAGTAATAATAGTTTTTTTTCAATTATTTTATCATTAAATAAAATTAAGGATTCATAAAAATTTTTATCTTAAAAAATATTGCGGTCAACGATTGAATCAGGGCTTGTCATTTCGAACTTATGTGAGAAATCTACGATTCTCATTCGCTATGAATTCTTCGAAATGACAGATATACTATTTTATTCATTAAATGTAATAGGAAAAAATATACTGAATATAACTTTTGAGTCTTCTCTTTTCGGCATGAAAGGATAGTGTTAGATTTGTTGTAAAACGTTAAATCTTGAGGTTATTACTTCAAACTCTCAGTTGTCCCTGTAATAAAAATCGATATCAAATCCGCCGAAAGATGAAACGAATGACATATTTACGTTATCGTAAAGAGCTTTAATTGATATGGGATCATCATTAAATTCAGGGGGTGAGAGTATCAGGTCGTGCTCGGAATACTGCATTAGATTTGCGAATGTTCCTGTTATAAGATTTGCAAGCTCGCCGGCAACATCGGCACTCATATTTTTTGAAATCTTTGCCTTCGGATCACCGATAAATTTTCTTGAAATTTGTGTAAGGGTCTTCTGAGGAATATTAATCACTACCTCACCTTCAAGAGTACCTTTGATTTCAATAGCAACCTGCGGGTCCTTTTCACCCGCCTGACTTTCATAGACTTCAGATATATTGTGATCATCTAAAAATTTCTTAAAGATATGATTTACAGATTTAGTTAAAATTTTTGTATAAGCTTCATAATCACTCATGCTGCACCTGCTAAAAAAATATATTATGTCATATAAAATCTCTAATTTAGATAAGGTCAATATTTTTTTGTGTTTAATAACAGTATTTATTGGAACTGTTTAAAAACCGTTGGTATTTTATCTCCGCCGCGCCACAGTTGCCCGGAGAGTAATTTTTCCACCAGTTTATGAGCAGATGCTGTTTATCGGCAGCGAATTATTATCAGGGGTATGCATACTTCACATACGCTGGAAATTGAGGATTTATAAGTATTCAATCGTAATATTTTTCAACAGGCAAACTTAACTTATTACTTAATCTTCCACTTGTAATGAAGTTCCAGATACTTTTTGATACTTTCATAATTGCACCCGATTAGTACCGCCGAATATGCTGAAAAAATAAATCCCATGACTATGCTCATCGGGATTGTATAATCTGACCCGAACTCATCTTTAAGCCACAAAAATGAATCGCTGAAATTAATCAATAGTATGCTGAAGAAAATAATTGACCCGATAGTGACCCATTTAAATCCGGAAATTGTTTTTACAACATAAACACTTTCACTTCTGATTATATCCATAACAGAAGTTCTGATATCATAGGGAGATTTATATACCGAATCATCTTTCAATAGATGAAATACTTTTTTCAATCGTAATACTTCATTTCTGCACCCTTTACAGAACATAAGATGAAGTTTTAAAACAAAAGGGGTGTGTGAATTATTCTCAAGTTTAAGATAATCTTCAACTGCTTTACTGCATTTCATAATACTCCTCCGCTATTGTACCTTTGAGTTTCTGCCTTAAAATATTTTTTGCCCTCAATACATCTGACTTTATGGTATTTACTGGATAGCCTGTAATTTCACTTATTTCATTATACTTCAACCCTACAAAAAAATAAAAATCGATACAGATTCTATATCTTTCAGGAAGCCGATTAATCTCATCTTCAAGTATCTGTTTTATCTCTCCGTAAATATGCCTATTTTCTGGGAGCTCATAATCTGATTTAATCTCATCACTGTTAAACCCGATACCTTCATCATGTTTTTTCTTTTTCGTGTTTATTGCATGATTATATGCAAGTTTAACAAGCCAGTATTTAAAAAGAGCTATCTCCCTGTATGATTCAATTTTTTTGAATGCTTTGAGAAAAACCTCCTGAGCAAAGTCTGCAGAGTCATCCCTGTCATAAAAAAAACGCATGCCTATACTGAATATCTTATCCTGATATCTTTCAACAATCAGGCTGTATAATTCAAAATCACCTTTCTGAACCAGCCTGACAACATGCTCATCAGATAAAATTTTATCTGGCATTTTCTGATTTTATCTTTAATCGTACAATAAAAAATATCAGAAGACTCACCCCTATGGACACCGGTATAAGGCCGCTGAGAAGGCCATAACTGAATCCGTCTTTTATCAGAAAGAAAACTGTAAGAGCCAAACCGAGTATAAATAGTACAAGCCCCAGAAGAAGCGAAAATGTATCCATATCAAAGGGCACACGGATATAAATACCCTTATCAATCATATGTATTTTCAGTTTATAACTCCAGAGAAGATAAAAAAAGATTACTAAACAACCCATTACAATCCCTACAATCGGGATAATAGTTACAATAACCTGTGCTGCAGTAGATGGTGTCGGCATTTTATACTCCTTGTCTGTATCCTTAAGGTTATTTTTTATCCCGTTTTATAAAAACTTACAAAAAAATCAGTATTAATTCCTTAACTTTACTAAAGTAAAAAAAAATCTATTATCCCCGCCGCCGAAGGCGGCGGGGATATAATTTTTTGATTTTTACTCTAAAAATTATATTTAGGAATAATTACTTAAAAAAAAATGCAACTTTTAAAACTTACTCCGGTTAGAAACTTTATAAATATCACATCAGGAGTAAGTACATGGAAATTCCACACACTGAAAAAATATCCGCCTACACTCACGGAGGCACAGTTCCTGTTATGATTATCGGAACAATAGTATTGCTTTTTATTTCTTCCGGAAATATTACAGCTCAGATAATATCACTCATCTATGGACTTTCCGGAGTCTTTCTTTTCAGTGCGAGTTTTTTTTACCACACTAAAAAAGTTGTAGAGAACGACAAAACATTCTGGAGAAAACTCGATCACTCGGCAATCTTCTTTCTTATTGCAGGAACTTATACACCGATCTGTTTTTTTTATCTTGAAGGTAGTATGAAATGGGGAATACTCATTGCACAATGGTCGCTTGTGCTTTCAGGGATCATCTTTAAACTTTTTTTTGTACATGCACCAAGATTTATTGGAACAATGATTTATCTGCTTATGGGTTGGATTGTAGTTATTCCTATTTCAACACTGGTGAATACAATGCCTGCCGCAGCTCTCACTTTTCTGGCAGCAGGGGGAATATCCTATACAATCGGAGCGATAATATATATCATCAAAAAACCGGATCCTATCCCTGATTTTTTCGGGTTCCACGAAATATTTCACATTTTTATAATCGGAGGAGCTGTCCTCCACCTGGCCATGGTGATTTACAGTATAGAAAATTTCGTACATATGTGATGCAGGTTTAAGCATAAGCATTTCTGAAATACAATTTAATCCGATTTAAGCGATGGGCATTTATTTTCCAATAACAAAATCGCAGCCCATTACTTAAATCATCGTAATCTGAGGTTCGGGAAATTTAGAATGCATCCCATGAAGTAACATCATTTCCGCATGGGGATTTTTTCTCTAAGCAGCAGGAGTTTCTCACCTGCTGCAAGAAGAGTCTCCTCTTTTTTTGCAAAATGAAATCGTATAAGATGATTTATATTCTCCCTGAAAAAACTCGATCCGGGAACAGGAGCAACACCGACATGTTCTGTCATCCACTCGCTGAACTCAACATCACTTGCGGCTTTAAACTCGGATATATCAACCATTACATAATATGCACCTTGCGGCCTTGTATATTTAAGTTCAGCTTTATCAAGGGCACTCAGAAATATATCGCGTTTTCTTGTGTAGCTCTCTTTAAGTGAATTATAATAGCTATCGGGAAGAAGCAATCCCGATACTGCAGCCTCCTGAAGAGGTGCAGCAGCTCCCACTGTAAGAAAATCATGTACTTTTCGTACACCGTCAATAATATAAGGTTCAGCTATAACATACCCGAGTCTCCAGCCGGTAATCGAGTAGGTTTTGGAAAGTGAACTGCATGAAATTGTTCTCTCTTTCATGCCGGGAAGTGATGCAAAGTAAATATGTTCATTGCCGTCATAAACAATATGTTCGTAAACTTCATCGGTAACAACAAACGCATCAAACTCCTCAGCAAGAGATGCTATATATAAAAGCTCTTCACGGGTGAAAACTTTTCCTGTTGGATTAGATGGATTGCATAGAATAATAGCCTTAGGTTTCTGCTCAAAGGCTCTACGAAGTTCATCTCTGTCAAAATTAAAATCGGGAGGATGAAGAGGTACGAAAACAGGCTCTGCTCCGGACAATATTGTATCGGCTCCGTAATTTTCATAAAAGGGGGAGAACACAATTATCTTATCTCCAGCATTACATATCGTAAGCATTACCGCCATCATGGCTTCGGTACTTCCGCAGGTAACAACAATATTCTCATCAGGATTAATATCGATACCCATAAATTTTTTCTGTTTTTCGGCAAGAGCATTTCTGAAATTCCGAGCACCCCATGTCATCGCATACTGATGAGGTCCATTCTTCGCACAATCAATCAGTGCTTCTTTCAATTCCTCAGGCGGATCAAAATCGGGAAATCCCTGAGAAAGATTAATCGCTCCAAAATGATTTGATATGCGGGTCATTCTCCGTATTACGGATTCAGTAAAATGCGAAATTCTCCTGCTTAATTCAGGCATAAATCCCCCAATGATGTTTTAATTTAATTCTTAAAATTTATCTCTGCTATAAAATCTGACTTATACAATATTTCTTCAATTTATTCTCAAGCTATATTTTTCATGAAATTTCAAAACAGAGTAAACATTTCATTAATTTAATAAATACAATCTGTATTATGGTGAGTTCTAAAAAAATCAATATTTAATATGGTAAAGGGGCGTAGTCCCTTTATACGCCCCGCAGGGCTGCCTGCAGTCCCTGAAACGGAGTTTTCGGGACCGCCCTTATTTCCAATTTCAATCGGTTTATCTTTATTGTGAGTACTCATAAACTATAGATGAAATTGCTCTTCGGCGCGGCGGAGATAAAATCACTTTGCTTCGCGTGCAATTACTTTTTTTTCTATAAAAAATCTTGCAGTAAATAATTCACTATTTATATATGTCATCATTGAAGAGGTTAACCATATGACAATATCAAGAGACGAATCACTGGCACTGCTTAAACAGTACATCTCCAATGAGCGGATGTTTGCCCATTCCCTGGCATCTGAAGCTGTTATGCGTGCAATTGCTGAACGGCTTGGTGAAGATGAACACGAGTGGGGAACAGCGGGCCTCCTGCATGATATTGATGTGGAGGTAACAAATGCGGACATGAAGATTCATGGACTTAAAGCCGTTGAAATACTAAGCGAAAAAGGATATAAACCGGAAATCATCGATGCTATAAAAATGCACAACGAGGAAGCATCCGGTCTGGAGAGATCTGAAAAGTTCCAGTATGCCCTGGCTGCATGTGAAACGATTACAGGTCTTATATTTGCAACGACAATGGTTTACCCTGATAAAAAGCTGGCAAGTGTAAAGGCAAAATCTATAACCAAGCGGATGAAAGAGAAAATATTTGCAGCATCTGTACGACGGGAAAATATAATGGAGTGTGAAAAAATCGGCATCCCCCTTGATGAATTCGCCGAAATCTCTCTTAAAGCGATGCAGGAGATCAGTGACGAACTGGGATTTTAATTTTTTTAACCTGATTTTTTTTAAATTATCTCACATCATCTTTACACTTCTGCTATGACTGCAGACATGTCAGGAACCGGTAGAAGTGCAAAGATATTATACAATAAAGATAATCTGATCCGCTTACTGAAGTTTTTATCCGGCTGAATTACCGCAAGTTCCTAAAAGTAAACCTGAATAATTACCCCTCTAAAATACTTGACATAAACACTTATACGTTATGTCAGTAAATTGGATATTTAGCAACTATTTAGCTGTATTTTAAATTATGTTTGAAAATAAATGAAAATCTTATATATCTCCCCCCGCCGTGGGCGGGGGGAGATATATAAGATTTTCATTGTTTTCTGTATCATTTTTATAGCTGATTAGTCACGATTTTTTAAATTACGGATATAATTCATGAAAAAAGATTTCGGATACAGGGAAATACCCTATAACTATACATCATTCTCGGATAAAGAGATAATACTAAAATATTTTGATGACGCTACCTGGGAACTCCTGAATGATCTGAGACATCAGAGAAAAACAGGGAGAAGCGCCAGGCTCATATTCGAAATTATAGGTGATATATTTATTATTGATAGAAATCCCTATATATTTAATGATTTTCTGGAAGATGTTAAAAAACAGAAAAAATTAAAAAAACTTCACGAAATAAGATTTCATGCAATAAAAACAAAAACTTCCAACGAACAGATTCATGAACTCTTAAAAAAACTGATTAAAGTAGACACACTTTTTTTCAGCAGATTTAAAAGCGAGAGAAAGAAAAGAAGAAAAATTTTCAGCACACTCAGCCCCATTCTTCCGAAAGAGCAGATACACTTTTCCGCCTTCCAAAAAGTAACACACGTTACAGATGCAACGGACTGGCGAGTGGAGTATCCCGAAGTTATTGTTTACCCGGAAAATGCATCGGAAATTTCCAAACTGATAAAAGCAGCATCATCTCTTAATCTTAAAATTATTCCCCGTGGCGGTGGTACCGGCCTTACCGGCGGTGTAATCCCGGTTGTTCCCGATACAATGATAATCAATACTGAAAAAATGCGCGGAATTAAAGAGATAGAATTTGTAAATATTAACGGGAAAAACATTCCGGTTATAGAAACAGATGCCGGCGTTATTACTGAAACAGTAACTCACTTCTGTAAAGACAGAGGCTACATATTCGCAACCGATCCCACATCGGCATGGGCCTCAACAATCGGCGGTAATATAGCAGAAAATGCCGGCGGGAAAAAATGTGTAATGTGGGGAACAGCAATTGATAATATATTCTCTTTCAAAATTATCAATGCCGAAGGTCACGTTCTTGATGTACGGAGAAAAGATCATCCTCACAGAAAAATTGAACCGGAAGATGAAGTTGTATTTGAAGTTTACTCTCTTCCAAAAAAGAAAAATGAAAAATTATTAAAGACCATAATTCTTAGCGGAATGGATATTCGAAAACAGGGCGTCGGAAAAGATATAACTAATAAGGCATTAAAAGGACTCCCCGGCATCCAGAAAGAGGGGGGAGACGGGATAATAATCTCGGCAAAATTTGTTTTATATAAACCTTTCAATCACTGCCGGACAATCTGTCTCGAATTTTTCGGAACAAATATGATCAATGCCTCTAAAGCAATTGTTGAGATACTGGATAATTTCAACAACAATGACCACGCACACCTGACCGCCCTTGAACATTTTGATGATAAATATGTATCAGCGATAAATTACAGAAACAAATCAAACCGGAGCGATTTCCCTAAAGCGGTACTTTTAATAGATGTAGAAAGTGATGACATTGAAGAACTTGAAATATCTTCAAACAGCATACTTGAAATTGTAAAACAGTACAACACCGAAGGCTTCCTGGCTGACTCTGAAGAGAAAAGAGAACTCTTCTGGAAAGACAGAAAAAACCTGGGTGCAATTGCCCGTCATACAAACGCCTTCAAACTTAATGAAGATATTGTTATACCTGTCGATTCACTTCCGCATTTTTCTGATTTTATTGACAGGCTCAATCTGCAGAAAGAGCTTGAAAATAACTGTTCTATGATTGATGATCTTACTGAGTATTTCAAAACTCTTCACGGGAAAGAGGATGTTTTCTTTCAATCCAAGATCGAATCGTATATTACATTTATAAACGAAATCAAATCTGATCAATTAGAATATATACGCAATATTGAAAAACCTGCCGGTACAGTATCAAAAATTACTAATCCCGAATATAAAGATAAATTACTTTTTGAACTTCTCCGTGACGGGAATATCCAGTTTTCAATTTCTGAAACTGTACTGAACAGATTCAGAAAAAATTTCCACGGCTACGATGAAATCATAAACGCATTCAACGAAATAGTAGAATTCAGACAGAGCAGAAAGCTAATAATAGCAACTCATATGCATGCAGGTGATGGAAACATTCATGTAAACATTCCCGTCCATTCAAACGACTACAGAATGATGCTCGATGCCGATGAAATTGCCGCTACCATAATGAGAGAAACAACTGATAAATTTAACGGAGTAATCTCGGGTGAACATGGAATCGGGCTTACAAAGCTTAAGTTTATTGATAAGGAAATCCTTGATGACTACGCTGATTATAAAAAAGAGGCAGACCCGGATGATATTTTCAATCCCGGAAAACTGAGACACGATTTTCCTCACAGTTCAGTCTATACCCCATCACTTAATCTGCTGGAACTGGAAGCATTTATACTTGAAGTTGCAGACATGAAAGACCTGACCAAATCAATCGCCTCATGTGTCCGATGCGGAAAATGTAAAGAAGTATGCAATACTCATGTACCGGCATGCACTATGTTTTACAGCCCCAGAAATAAAATTCTTGCCGTTACGCTTATAACTGAAGCTGTTCTTTATGAGGCACAGACCACCAATAATCTGAGTTTCAGAAACTTCCGCATGCTCCGCGATGTATCTGACCATTGCACAATGTGTCACAACTGTTATACGCCCTGTCCGGTAAATATTGACTTTGCAACAGTTACTCTTGCCATCAGAAATCTTCTGAATGAAAGAAAAAGATCTGAACCGAAACTGATAACCAGTTTTGTCCTTTTTTATCTTAAAAGAAAAGGGTATTATACCAATAAACTTCTACGCATGCTTATACTGAAATTCGGTTATTCCATGCAGCGGCTGGGATATATTGCAAACAAGCCTGTTAATAAAATAACAGAATTTATTGTTCCCAAGATCAACGGCATACTTCAGTCACGTCTCCCTAAATCGGGTGCTCCGTCACTCCGGGATTACCTGGGATTGAAAGGAACTAATACTTTTTTTGCATTTCATAACCCGGATAAAGAAGTGATAAAGAGCGTTGTCTATTTCCCCGGATGCGGATCTGAAAGAATGTTCCCGGATATAAGTATTGCTGTAATAGCGTTATTGTATAACTCCGGTGTACGTGTAGTCATTCCACCGGAGTACCTCTGCTGCGGTTATCCCTTCCTGGCAAACGGCAGAAAGAAAGAGGCCGAAACAAAAAGCTATGAAAACCGTGTTCTGTTTCACAGAATGTCCGATATTATTAACTATATGGAAATTGAGGATGTAATTGTGTCATGCGGTACATGTTACGAAATGCTTGATAAATACAAGATTGAAAACATTTTTCCCGAGGCAAAAATTACAGATATCAATGAGTTTATTGCAAGAGAGGACCTCTACAAAAAAATACACAGAGATCCGGTCTTTTACCATGACCCCTGTCATTCACCTCTGAAATCGATGGGTGTTGATAAAACTTTCAATACAATACTCGGAAATAAACCGATCACTGCTCCCAACTGCTGCGGAGAGGGGGGCACAATGTCCCTTTCAACACCATCAATATCAAACTCTCTAAGAGAGAGAAAAGCTTTTAACATTTCCGAGATGCTCGACAAAAAGGAGAACATTACTGTAATTACAACTTGTCCAAGCTGTGTTCAGGGGCTTTCAAAAATAAATAACAAAACCTCTGTAACAGGAAAAGCGATGTCAATATATCTTGCTGAAATTTTCCTTGGACGCGGCTGGAAGAAGAACTTCATTTCATCGGTGGTTAAAAAAGAGGGGATAGAAAGAATTATACTTTAATAAAAAAACATACGTGCCGAAAATTAATAAAGAAAATACTGAATTAAAGGTATAAAAATGAAACATCTCATAATCTCTCTTTTTTTGATTATCCCGGCGCTTCTTTTTTCGCAGGATAAGAGTGCCGAAACAAAAATTGATCTTAAGAAAGAGCCTGTATTATCAATATTTACAGACCTTTTCAAATTAAAGAATCTCAGTTTTTCCAGAGAACAGCCGGATAACAGCGGTGAAGTGCTTGAAACAGAGTTCCAGCTTGAAAACCTGACTAATGTTTCGATGGATTTATATATTTTTGTTATAGCAACTCATGAAAAGGAATATATAACACAATCCAGTTTTGAGAGACCCGATCTTGATGATAAAAATTCAATTAAACTTATCCAGGTATATCCCGATGATCTATCAAATTATGAATATATAGTAAAAGATGAATCAGGAGCTGAAAAAAAGATATACCAGAAATATCCGAAAAATATCAAAGCCGGTATAGATAAAAAAACAGGAAAGCCCTATACCCTTGATGATATTATTACATTCAGGTCCCGTAATTTAAGTAAATTTATGAAAAAATACTACTTTTTCAATCAGATAACAATTCTTATTTTCGATACCGAAGAAACACTACTTTTCAGACAGAGCTATTCAGTAAAACCGCTCAAAAGATAAAAATTCTTCTCAATTCATTTTCCAGCTCCAGGAGGTCTGACACAATCCGGCCTCCTGAGTTTAGAATAAAATACTCCACCTGAAGATTAACTATTGCTCCCTCATTATCACCTGCCCGTCTAAAATCACTCCGGTAGCCGCATATTTTTTTATTCATGGCATAACCGAATCCAATTTCAGATGCAGTTCCGCTGTCGACGTCAGTACCATCAAGTATAGCCAGAATCCCATCGGATTCAATAATGCCATTTTTATTATTCTCAGCAATAATTCTATTAAGCTTATTCCACTCATCCTTTCTCTCATCAGCATCTTGAATCTTATTTACTCTTTCGATAAGATTCTCCGGAGTCAGCTTCCACGGATCGATGCTTGATAAATTTAAATCGTCCATCAACGGGACTATTTTTCCGTACAGAAAAAATCTCCCCGATTCCGAAAAACCCAGAGGCGAAGCAATATAAATTTTAGTCATTCTCTTCCCTTTTTAATCCGATATATTAGAAAGCATATGATAAACGTTCATAAGAATAAAATAGTTACACAATAGAATAACAGTTATAAATGAACATTTTTTCATCATTTTAAGAGTAGCAAATTATTTTCGGGGGTGCGTATGCTCCGCATACGCTGAAAATAAACAGCTACCAATTTTAAGTTTTTAAGACTATTTTAAAAAATCATTGACTCAGTTTAAATACAAATATTAATCTTTTCAAGATATTTATTCAAAAATAGATCCTTCGGAGCAACTTTATGAAATATAGTATGGTCAAGCAGTTCTCTAATGCTGCTATAGATAACGCGTTCAGTTTTGTTTTTAAAATTGTAGATTTTGGCAAAATCCTGGTTGAGGTATTCTGGGGTTTTATAGATATCTGGGCTGCTTTTTTTGGTATATTCTATAACTTCTTTATGTATTTTTATTATATGTTTCTATTTATGATCGATAGAGGATCTGAAACCAGCGGCCCTGCGTTAAGATCACGAAGAAAATCACAAAAAGTATCAAGAATACCATCTTTAACTTTTGATAAATCACCGTCCGTTATTCCATCCATGTATAGAGTCAAAACAGCGGCAGGTGATACAGGAAAAACAATCACCGCATCAGTAGGGAGTGTAACATCTAAAACCGCCGATACAGTGCAGAAAGTTTTATCGCCAATTAAAGATCCGATAAAATCAATTCCAAAAGGATCAAAGAAACCATTCTTTAAATCAATTCTGGAATTTATAGTAGATTATTTTGTCACTGTAAAAGAGATCCTCACTAAACCCTTTATCCTGATTGCAGAATTTTTCGCCGGGAAGCTTACACCGGTAAAAGAGAATGAACCGAAAAATCAGGAACAGGGGAGAAGAATAAGCCTTATTGATCAGTATATGAAAGAGTATGAGAAGCAGAAAAAAAGATAATACCTGTTATATTAAACACAATAAAAAACCCCGGCCTTGCCGGGGTTTTTTATTGTTAATGTTTAAATGCTCTCTGCCCTGTATACATCATGGTTACTTTCGGATCTGCTTCATTACATGCTTCAATCGATTCAAAATCTCTGATTGATCCTCCAGGCTGCAGTATTCCGGAAATCCCCTGTTCAATAATTACATCAACACCATCTCTAAAAGGGAAAAACGCATCGGAAATTGCAACTGCTCCGATAAGCCCCCCCTTAGCAGCTGATGTATCTTCATCAATCTTTATTTTATCAGAACGGTCACGCTCTCCCTTTTTAACAGTCAACTCCAGCTCCTTGTAGGTAATACCGTATCTGTCAAAACAGAGAAGATCTGCATACTTTGTATAAGCTTTATAAATTGCTATCTCTGCCACACCAACTCGATCCTGCTCACCGGTTCCTATGCCGACTGTAACACCATCTTTGACATATATCACCGAGTTCGATGTAACCCCCTGCTCGACATACCATCCGAAGAGCATATCATCAAACTCTCTCGCTGTGGGAGATCTGTCTATACTGTATTTTGTACCCTTATATTCAGTCACTGCAGGGAGAAAATCATCCTTTGATTTTATCCTGGTCGTCGATGACTGCTGCACAATAAAACCGCCATCCATTAGAGATTTAAAATCAGGAAAAATCCGATCCCTTACTTCCGCAAGACGGTCAATCCTCGGTATTCTCACAATCCGGAGATTTTTCTTTTTTTTGAGGATCTCCAATGCTTCACCATCGTACTCCGGAGCTACTATAACCTCAAGATAAAAGTCCGCAACAAGCTCTGCGGTCTCCTTATCACACACTCTATTAAGAGCAAGACATCCGCCGAATGCGGCAATTCTATCGGCTCTGTAGGAACGGTTAAAAGCTTCCGCTATTGATGAACCATAAGCAACACCGCAGGGATTGTTATGCTTTACAATTACAGCAGCAGGTCTGTCCATAAGATATTTCAATATATTCAGCGCATTATCAATATCGGTAAGATTAATTTTACCCGGATGTTTTCCAAACTGAATAAGCATACTCTCATCAATACCGCTAACAAATGAATTCCCCGGTGTAATAAATTCACATCCGGCAAGTACAAGATTGCCGTTTACAAGCTCATACATTGCCGCTTCCTGACCGGGATTCTCCCCATAACGTAATCCCCGTTCTACCTGAACACCTTCATCATCTATCTTCCAGATCCTCTTTTTATACTGCAATTTCTGATTACCGAATGTTATTGTCATTTCATCGGGGAAATTATCATCAAGTATTGTCTGATAAGATTTTTTAAGATTTTCCATTGCCTGATCCTTTATTATTCTATTAAAGTTGATCCATCCATTAAAATTACATCAAGAATATATTCATTTCTTTTTGTACCGAGTGGAGTAAATCCCATAAGCTGTCCTTTGAATTCAAATTTAGACTCAAGACTAAGCAGATCAACCGTATCTTTATTTTCAAGAAAAACAAAAAAAACCATCTTCTGATTATATAAAAGAGAATCAGATGATTCTATTACAATCCTATACCGCTTTTTGTATCTTTCACTTGCCGATATTGAGGTAATTTTACCACGTCCGATTATAACTTTATTAGTTAAGCCGGACAGGATATCATCTCTCAGAATTATCTGTCTGCTGTTAAAAGTCTTAAAAAAAGAGGCATCAAGAACAACCTCCTGCCCCTCCGCTGGAAGAATGGTGCAGAGCATGCATACTACACTCATTAAATACTTTATTTTATTAATTTTATTCATTGTTCAAATCTTCAAAATATATTTCATGTATTCCGGAATCTCTTACTACTGTTATATTATGTAACTTTCTGTCAGATGACCTGTATTTTTCAATAAAATTCTCAAGAGATGAAATCTTTTTATTATTAACAGACACTATAACATCACCCTCTTCAATATCCTTATAAGGACTCCTTGGTGAGAGATAGGTAACCACAATCTTTCCTGTTACAGCATCCTCATCTACTTCAACACCATAATATTGAAACAGCTGCTCAAGCTCGCTCTGAAGCCGCACGTATTCCTCCTTCTCTCTTAAGACAAAATTAATATCTATAATTTTACCATTCCGGGAAAGAATAATTTCAATACGGGAACCGACACCTTTATTTCCGATAATTTTTGTAAGTGCCCCGAGACTGTCGATCCTCTGCTGATCGATCTCTTTAATTATATCGCCCTGTTTAAGACCGGCAATGTCAGAGGGGGAGTTGCGAATAACAGACATCACCTCAACAGTTTTGCTCTCTTTATTATGTGATACAGATTTTTCACGGGCAACAAGTCCAAGCCAGCCTCTTTTTACCCTGCCGAAACTTGTAAGATCAAAACATACCTGTTTAACAATATTGGATGGAATGGCAAAACTTATACCCTGAAAACCGCCCGATGCCGATCTGATTGCGGTATTAATTCCCACCATTTCACCGTGAAGATTAACAAGCGGTCCCCCTGAATTACCGGGATTTATCGAAACATCAGTCTGAATAAAATCTTCAATATCAGTAAAACCTATATTATCTCTCCCTTTAGAAGAAACAATACCTGCGGTAATAGACTGTTTCAGACCATAGGGATTTCCTATAGCAAGCACCCATTCCCCTTCGTTTAAACTGTTGGAATCGGATAGCTTAAGAGGGATAAACTTTTCTCCGTCACTATTATTGAGTTTCAATACGGCCAGATCGGTTTTATAATCTGAAAGATAATACTTGCCATTTCTGAAGAGCTGAAGATCATAATTTGTTCCATCACTGCTTATCGCTTTAAAAACATCCCCTTTTTTTACAACATGATAATTAGTTACGATAAAACCGCTTTTAGAGATTATCGTCCCTGTCCCGTAGGAGATCCGGACAAGATGTGTTTTCCCGTTTTTGCCCCTGTTTTCATAAGCTACAATATTGACCACAGAGGGCTTGGCAATGGAAGCCGCTTCAATAAAATATTTATTAAATAATTCCGGAGCAGAAATTAAACCTGATGAAATAAAAAGCATTATAGCAATAAGAAAAATTCTCATATTCATTCCGTCACAATATCAAAATAACTTTTTTCCGGTGTAATATTATAGCGGCTAAGGTCAATTGATTTTCCTGAAGGTTTACTCTTAAATTCCCCTTTAACATTATCGATACCTGCAAGTAAGGAATAAACACCCACTGCTACACCCTCTGCGATTTCATCCTGTCTCTTAAGAAGCACATTCCTGTCCCATTTTCTATCAAGATAACCCAATTCAATATATGCACTGATTGCATTCACAAGCAGAGGAATAGACCATGTTGAAACAAAAGGTTTTCCCGGGATTTTATCTTTACGGCTTACTCCTGACTCGTTTAGTGAAAAAAGAATATACTTTATAATTTCATATGTCGCGTGATAATTATCCCCTCCGAAATCTTGAAAACTACTCCCCCTTCTATACTCTTCATAAACAGATTTTTCTCTCTCCCGGAAACGCCCCGTTTCTATAAACGAATTATAATCTGCCGAATACTCTGTATCCGGTCTATGTTTTTCAGCTTCAAGATCCCACAGAAAATTATCTCTGTATCTCCATGTTACCATATTATGTTTATAGCCTTTGTAATCATTATAATCCGTTTTATAATCTTCAGTAATTCCATAAGATGTAAAATAATGAGCAGAATCATTATAAAATGCGTACTTTGAAGTTATTCTCTCGGAATTTTTAAACCAGAAGCGAAGTCTGTTATTATCATCAAGAGGACGGTCTGTATCTTTATTCTTAAGCCTCAACAATCCCTCTTTTAAAACATTGTAAGGGGGAACAATTATCCCGTTCATACCCAGGTAATCGGGCGGAGCTGAAACAGCAAGATGGAGAGAGACTATAAGATGAGGTTTATATTCATTCATTTTCGAGATACGCCCTTTCTGCATATCTCCATCAGGGCCTGGAAAATCATATAATCTGTATTCAGCATTCGGGTCACTGCTGTTTTTAACTTCAATTTGTGTTATAGATTTCTTTCTGCTTATAATTGTCTGAATATATATCTTTTTGATAGTACTATCTGTATATTTTTTAAGTATTTTTTTAAACTGATCAAAGTCACCATCCTTTGAACAGTACGACAGAATACCCATGGCTTTCAATGCGATATTGTAGACAATCTTATGTTCATAAATACCCCTATACTCTGCTCCCGGAGCAAAAAAATTAAGATACTCTGAATTAACAAGATCAAACTTATCACCATGCTTTTTCCTGTCTTCCAGGTAAACACCGCCATGTCCCGGATCAAGAACCACCCGGAAAAGCGGAAATTCATTCTCCTGAATATTATCTGCAGGGATAAATGCGATGAGAATAAAAATAGTAAGTATAAGTATTCTTTTTTTTCTCATATTTCTTAATACATAATTCACTTATATGATAAACCCTGAATATTTTTTTAAAAAACTTAAAATTAAAATATAAAAAAAGGGGGTTTTTAACCCCCTTTTCATTTATTTCAGAAATATTTAATAATTAATCTACTGAGGATTTGTAGTATCACCGGCTTTTTGTTCGCCTTTCTGCACATCTTCATAAATTCTGTTTCTGTTATCAGCTTTATCTTTTTTATACTTCTCTTTTACATCTTTAACTTTAAGGCCATCATTCTTTCCGTCACTTTCATCGGCATAAGCAACAGTTTCAAGAATTCTTATTCCGTATGCTTTTGCTACTCTAAAATGATAAAGAGACTGTTCGTAATTCTTTGAAGTGTACTCGTTTTCAGCATCATCCATCTGACCGTATGCAATTTTAAGTCTGCTCTGGTTCTGAATAAGCTCTTTAAACTTATTGGGATCCGATCTTGTTTTCTGATTAAGATGAAGAGCTATAATCTGTGCATGGCAATCATCCAGAATAAGCTGTGTATCTTTATTATACTGTTCTGCCATCTTCTTCATAAGATCAGATATAGATTTCTGATTTCTTTCAAACCATACTTTAGCGAAAATCATATCTCTTTTGTAATAAAGTTCAATTGCACGCTTGTACTCATCATAAATTTTATCATAATCGGCTTTCCAGCCTTTGTCAAAATTAGCTACAATAACATTAAGAAGATAGATCTGCTCAAGGTTCTTTTTAACTAGTTTAGCAACAACATCCTGTGCATGGAATTGTGCAAGGTAAGAGTCATCCGGTTTTTCAGCCTGATTAAAATTTTCATTAAGATTATCGCTGCCCTTAGTATCGAGTTCCTTCAATTCCTGAGACGAGGCTGAAAGGTTGAATACCATAATAAACGATATTAGAACTAAAAAAAGTCTTCCATAATTCATAAGTTTTTATCTCCTAAAATAAAGATAACAAATTTTAAGCATCCGTTACTTAAAATATAATATCACAATTTATGTTAATAGTAAATAATCCTTTTAATCTCGACAACATTTTTTTTATTTTTTATCGAAATTAATATAGATATTACATTTAAAATCGATTGTTATGTCGCATCACAATGAAAAAGATATTTTTTTACCTGACGGCATGATAATTTGTTGTTGAAATTAATACCGTTTCAATAGAGTCTTAATTATAAATACAACATGGAGTCTGCTATGAACGACTTTTCTCACACTATAATAAAATATCTTCTCATCATTTTCCTTATCTACATTACATTAAAATTTATCCTGCCGATGATTCTTCAGCTTATAGGTGTGGTACTGATTTTTATTATAAAAATAGTAATGTGGCTGGCAATAATTGCGGTTCTTTATCTGCTGGGGAATTTTCTGTACCAGTCATACAAAAATAATGGTTGATTAATGGACTCTCATTTTTAATTTAGCAGATACTGTAACCATCTTTTGAAAACCGCATGGAAATTATGGACATAAAAGAAAAAGTATTAAAGATCGAAAAAATTGCTCTGATTCTTGTGGCTGTCTGTTCAGTTGCAGGGGGTCTGATATTCGGCTATATAACATCTGAGATAAAAAATTATTCAGGTATTCATAATCTTAAAAAATTCCAGCCGAGTATACCAACCCGGTTATATGATGTTAACGGCGAGCTTATAGCAGAGCTTTATCAGGAAAAAAGAGATCTTGTTACTTTCGACCAGCTCCCCCACACTCTTATAAATGCTTTCCTTGCTCAGGAGGATAAGGACTTCTACGAGCATTTCGGTATTAATCCAACTGCAATTTTAAGAGCTATGGTTAAAAATGTAATAGCTTCCGTTAAATCTTTCCGTCCGACGATTGTCCAGGGTGGATCCACCATAACACAACAGCTTGCAAAACAGCTTTTTACAGAGAGTGAAAGAACATTTGCAAGAAAAGCCCTGGAGGCGATACTGGCCCTTCAGATTGAAAAAAAGTTTTCTAAAGAGGAGATTCTTGAAATATACTTTAACCAGATTTATCTCGGCCATGGCTGTCATGGTATAGCCACTGCCTCCAAATTCTTTTTTGATAAAGAAGTAAAGCATATGTCTCTTATCGAAGGGAGCGTCCTTTCGGCTCTCCCCTCCAAACCGACGGGCTATTCGCCTCTCAGATATCCCCGTGAAGCTCATGAGAAAAACAGAGATACGCTGACACGGATGGTCAATGCCGGATACCTTACTGAAGAACGCTCCAATGAGATTTTTAATGCTTTCTGGCCCCCCTTTGTAGAATCATTAAGGACAGAATTCCCTACAAAAACAGCTATGTCACAGGACGAGGATAACGCGCCATATTTTACGGATTACGTAAGACAGATACTTGATGCCCGTTTCGGAAAAGATATCATGTATAACGAGGGACTTACAGTATATACAACTCTTAACCTCAAACGGCAGAGAATTGCCCAGAAGTATATGAGTGAAGGTCTTATTGAACAGGATAAAGTCTCTACCCGTATGAATACTTTTTACAACAGCGCAGTAGATCGAAGTCTTTTCAGCGCATATAATGAGCTTCGCCTGATTTTCAGTCTCCCTTCAGTCGTGATAGTCAACGATCTTGATACACAGTTTAAAAAGGCAATGGTTGACAATGTTATCGATTCCATGGAGATTCTTACCCTCTTATCAGATGCACCTGCAAATTATAATATTGTGGAGGCATTCAGAACACAGGTATCAGGAATATCTTCATCAATGAAAGTAGAAGGGGCTTTTATCGCAGTAGAACCCCCCACGGGATATATAACATCAATGGTAGGGGGATCTGAGTTCCAGGTTTCAAACCAGTATAACAGGGCAGCCCAGGCGAGAAGACAGCCGGGATCGTCCTTTAAACCTTTTGTTTACGGTTCGGCAATTTATAATAAAGTTATAAGCACCGCAACGGTACTCCCTGACGTTCCTATCATCGATGTAGACGCAGCAGGTTCAACATGGTCACCTGACAATTACGAGGGGGATTTTTCAGGGATGGTAAACATCCAGAAAGCTCTAGCTCAGTCAATTAATATAATTTCCATAAGAATTTTTGATCTCGTAGGGGCCGATGGTGTAATTGATTTCGCATCTGAAATGCTGAAAATTCCAGAGACAAGATTTACGCCGGGCCCGGCATTAGCCCTGGGAACCGTAGAGGTGACACCTCTTGAAATGGCAACAGGCTACGCAATTTACGCCAATAGAGGCCGTGATGTTATTCCATTCGCCATACGTTATGTCATAGACAGAGACGGCAATGAACTTGTAAATATTGAAGAAGAAGTTGGAAATATCATTGCAACAAAGGAGATTGAAGGCACTATACAGGTTATACCCGAATCGGTTGCTTTTATTATGACAGACCTTATGCGGAATGTTATAGATCACGGAACTCCTGCATACGCAATTCGAAATCAGGCCGGTTTTACCAAAAGCGCTGCCGGAAAAACAGGTACGACACAGAACTGGACAGATGCATGGTTCTGCGGTTATACACCCGATATAGCTGCCGTAGTATGGCTCGGGTATGATAAATCTTTCATGACACTCGGTAAAGGGCAGTCAGCCGCCGGTATAGCAGCGCCGATATGGGGTTACTACATGAGAGAAGCTTATAACGGGATGCCCGATCCGGTTTTCGCCTCCCGGCCCGACGATGTTGAAGGAAAAGGGGTCTGCTGGTATACAGGCTTAATACCAGGACCGGTTTGTAAAAAAATATCAGGCGGCATCGGTCTCAAAGGGAGCGGAGCAAGTAAAGTATGTGATGGAAATCACTATGAGATGAAGACTGTTCTTGAAAGATATATGGAAAAAGAAGGATTGACAGAATAGCTATAAATTCATTTATTGACATTTCTTTTTAATCTGTGTAAATTGTTCTCAAATTCTTAATGAAATTATTATTTCTTTTTTGTATGAGAAATAAATCAGGAGTTCCAGAATGTTCAATGTTGGTGATAAAATCGTATATCCCATGCATGGTGTGGGTGAGATTGAAGGAATTGAGAAAAAAGTCGTTCTCGGAAAAAGAAATGAATACTATATGATTACAATTATCAGCAACGGTATGAAAGTAATGATACCGGTCAGTAACGCTAAAGAGATAGGAATTAGAAGTATTATACCCAAAAAAGATATAAAAAAAGTTATGGCTATCCTTGCCACTGAAGCAGAAGCAATCGAAGAGGACTGGAAACTCCGGTATCAGAATAATATAGACAAAGTTAAAAGCGGCTCCATATATGAAGTAGCTGAAGTTGCCCGGGATCTGTTCAAAAGGGGCAGCGAAAAAGAACTATCTATAATGGAAAGAAAACTTTACGAAAATGCCTACCAGCTGATTACTTATGAAGTGGCCATGTCTAAAAATATTGCCATCGATGAAGCTGGAAATATAGTTTCCGAAGCTCTTTCTTCCGGTTTTAAGGAAGAGGAATAACCCTCAGATCCTCAATTCCGGAACCGGCTTTATTTACCGGTTCATCTTCATTATTACGGCCCTTTCTGACGGGTTACTTTTCTATTATTTATTAAACAAAAAAAAACTTTTTGCATCATACTATATATTATTTATTATACTTATTATCGTTTTTTAATCAGGAGTCACATTATGTTAATAATTATTTTCAGAACTCTTTTTATAATTACATCTGTTATATTCACATCTCTTTTTTACGCTTCTTTTTCTTTCACAGTAATGCTCATAGCCGGAGGTATAGCCGGAATAATTGCCCTGGGTATAATAATCATAATAGAATATGTTTCACACAGTTTCCAGTCAAGACAGCTCCTCTCTGCAATAGCGGGTCTTTTAGTCGGGCTGATCGCCGCGCATCTGATTGTAAGCGGAGTTGATTCCTTTGAACTCGATATTATAAAAAAGTATTCCGGAATAATTAAGCCTCTGCTTTATCACATTTCGGGCTTTGCAGTAATGATGTTTTTTCTCATTAATCATGAAGATATAAGCTTTCTGGACAAAATTATTGCACCTGGTTTGAAGGATTCAGACGTACAGATACCATATAAGATTCTTGATACAAGTGTTATTATTGACGGCCGTATAGCCGATATCTGTGACACCGGTTTTCTTGAAGGTATTCTTGTAATACCGAATTTTGTACTTAATGAGCTTCAGATGATTGCTGACTCCGCTGATTCAATAAAAAGAAACAGAGGACGACGCGGGCTTGATATTCTTAACAAGATGCAGAAAGACCAGTCAATTATGGTTAAGATATCCGATATGGATTTTAAGGACATACCGGAGGTTGATGCAAAACTTGTTCAGCTAGCAAAAGTTATGAAAGCAAAAGTCATAACTAATGATTTCAATTTGAATAAAGTTGCCGAATTTCACGGCGTTGATGTTCTGAATATCAATCTTCTTTCGAATTCTCTAAAACCTATAGTCCTTCCAGGTGAAGAAATGCGGGTACTCCTTGTTAAAGAAGGGAAAGATTCCAACCAGGCAATCGGTTATCTCGATGACGGAACAATGGTTGTTGTTGAAAACGGACGGCGAAGAATGAATGATGAGGTTGATGTTACCGTTACTTCAGTGCTTCAGACAACTGCGGGGAGAATGATCTTTACCAGACTTAAAGAGGATTAACCGGGGTATTTGTGTTAAACCTTCTTGCTATAACAGGAAGTCCGCGTAAAAACAGTTACTCGACAAAACTGCACAATGAATTTCTAGATCCATTTATAAAAAATGGATCTAGAATTGATATAATAAACCCCTATGATATTAACATTAAACCCTGCACTGCCTGCGGCAGCTGCAAGGATGAATCCAATTGTATCTTCGATGACTCCATGACAGAAATTTACAAACTTATAAGAGATGCCGATATAATTTCAATATCATCTCCTCTCTATTTTTCATCTTTCCCCGGTCCGCTGAAAACTCTCATAGACAGGTGTCAGCTTTTGTGGGAAGAGAACCGCAGAAATAGTATTAAAATCAAAGAGAGAAGAGGTTTCTTTTTCTGCACGGCCGGTTCTGACTATAACGATATTTTTTTAAGTGTTCTTACAGTGGTAAAACATTTTTACAATTCCATTAATACTTCATTTAATTCCGATGAAACAATACTTGTTAAAGACTGTGATTTAAAAGATCAAATATCTCCTGAAATATTAGAAAAATGCCGTATACTTGGAACGAAATATTCCGATTAATAAATAAGGTGTAATCTTTAAAATCTCCAGGTAAACAGGCTGAAAATCTATGAGACTAATAGCCTCTGTCACTCTTAAGATGAAAAAAGTCATACTCCCTCAGTTTATATCAACATTGTACAAACACAATATCGATATTAATATGATCAACCTTACAGAATCTGACGGCAAGTGGGAGGATTATTCGATCGAAATTATCTATTCAGCCAAAAAAGATCTTATCCGTCTTGTTGATACTCTTAAAAAAAACGGGGAATATTTTCAGAATATAACAATTACAAGTACTCTGGAGGATAAAATTAAAGGCGGAGTATTAACTATTTCAAGTAAAGTCGAAATAGAGAATATTAACGATATATCAACTTCTCTCATAGGGGGGAATAAACTCATTCACGAAAAAATCGATTCCGGATTGCAAAGCAGCTACTGCGCCAGTTTCAACAGCATTGCACTTATAAGCGGAATAAAAATTACAAACAGCGGGGACAATAGCCGTTATTATCATCTTTACGCCGATTCAGAGAGAGATTCCGTTCTAATTGGAAGATTTACAGGTAAAAATTCCTTCCCCCTTGTAATTAAATATAACTCAATTGAAGATATGATTAAAACAATCAAGGGGATTGAGGAGAATTTCTGCTGCCTACGTATAATGAACAATGATGAAGATGATTATCTCTTATCTAATATCATTGATACTGTTTCAAAGCCATTAATATTTAAAGAGCTGGATGAAAACCCGGTACATTATCTTGCAGTCATTAACGCTATAATACATAAATACTCAATAGTCCCCGGTGATACATCCGTAGGGATTATCGGACTTAACAACAGCACAGTCAAGCTTACTGCTCTCCTTGTGAAATCGGGATTTATGAAAGTTCTCGGGCACGATACAAATGAAAGGCAGATGATGTCATTTGAAAACAGAAAAGGTCTGGCAACCACAATAGAAAACGTAATCTCAAACTCCGACATTATCATGATAATGGATGAAAAGATTACTTACGATTATATAACCGGTTTCAAAGCCGGACAGGTTGTTATTACAGGAATTACTTCGGATATGGGTGATGCCGCGGCACTGAAAGATAAAGGGGTAAGAGATTTCATAAGAATTGAAGAGACGGATACACTCTCACTTCTCCCGGCTATGATCAATGCAATAATCATAAGCGGAGAGAGACACTTCAGTGATGATATGCTGACAAAAATAGCCGGACTTATTTCAAATCATATGCAGAATAAGTATGATCTTCCGGGATTGTTCAGCAGCAATATAAGCGGAGAAATTGAAAATATGATTCTGAAACAGAAGAATTAATTATTTAGAACACTTTGCTCATAAGAATCCAATTAATATCTTTAAACACAAATTTTGAAAAGCGGAGTTTTTCATCTTTTATGCCGGAATAAACTACTCCGTTAACATCGAGACTCTGCATATCGAGCTTATCAAATTCTCCGTATTTAGAAAAAATTCTTTCATCAGAAGGGGTGATTCTGATTATTCCATCTCTGCTGAAAATTTCAGTTCCATTATCCAGTACACCGCTTATTTTTTTTGTATCAACCTGAAGTATAAGAACACCATGAAAACTTCCTTCTACATAAACAGGAGATGAAATATATAAAGAGTAAACTGATGAAGAAGGGGTTATGAAAGAAACATCTCCAAAGTAAACTTCTGTTCTGTTCATAAAACATTTGTAAAGAGGTGATGATTCAAATCCGCTGTTGACATTTGATCCGAAGAGGCTTTCATTTTTATTGGTATAAATGATATCGCCATGTCTGTTTACAAGGATGTAGTCAAGATAAATCCCTTCGGTAACAGAGTTGATCATTTTTGTTATATCATCTTTTTCAAGGAGATAGTATTTTTTTCCGCCTGAATCCATTTTGCGGAGGTGAGTCAAATGCTGTATTATTTTATACTTTTCCAGTACAGCTCCGGCTTTAACCGAATCTGATTCAGATCTTAAAAAAAATTTTTTTAAATTATCAATATTCCCGGACTGCGGAAGGTCAACTATTACCGGCTTCCTGCTGCATGAAAGAAAAAGTAATGTAAATAAAATTGCACTTAACCTGTTAATCTTCATTAATTCCCGCCGGATATTTCATCTTATAATATCTTATCGTAATATTCCATGACAGGCTTTAACTGTTATTGTTATTACCACGGGCAAAATAATATAAATACACTGCTAAATTTTATCTAGTACTCTGACCGGATAATTAATAATTTAATAATGAAAAGAAAAGCCGCAAACTTTTAAAACTCACCCCCGGTACAGACCGGGGGGATAGGTAACAAAATAAACCGGTCGCATAGGTAACACATTATTTTATGGGTATGGAGGTAAAACCATGCCCTGGAAAATGGAGA
>PGXT01000194.1 GCA_002839285.1 Spirochaetae bacterium HGW-Spirochaetae-5
TCCCTGTGAAAATTTCAGCCATATCATCCCCTGAAGAGAGCGGAGTAATAAGAACCACGCGTGAAAGCTGGCGGTTCTGAGCGGTATAAACCGCAACGGTTGTACCGAGTGATCGGCCGTATAGACATATCATGTTCAGCTTATAACCGAGAGTCTCCGCGGCGTAATTCAGTGCCGCTTCACCGTCTTTATAAACGCCCTTTTCCGATGGAGAACCTTCGCTCTTCCCGTATCCGCGGTAACCGATAAGAAGAACATCCCAACCGCTCTTCATAAGCATTACCGACTCATCAATCCGGTGATAAAGATTTCCGGCATTTCCGTGGAAGTAAATTATCACTCTCCCGGGGTTGTTATCTCTTTTGAAATAAATCCCCTGAATCTTAATCCCGTCAGATGTGGGAATTGTTACCTCTTGAGCGGACGGCGGGAGTTTTTCCGGTGACAGGACAGAATCCTTATCGGGGAAAAATGCGAAACTGTTTACCATGCACTCGCATGACGAGAGCGATAAGATTAAAGGGATTGCCGATAAAAGGAGTAATTTTTTCACGATTGATCCTGCCTGATATAAAATTTATCCGCGGCTTTACAGAGATAACTAATTTTAATTTTTATTGATCACCGCATGAGATAACGATTTAAAATCTTCAGCCTTAATTATATTTATACCCTTTGATTTATACTTCTTCAACATGTTAAATTTGTTCTCAACAGTTGATGAAATAACCGCATCTTCAATGAGGTTTACAGTATAGCCTCTCTTCTCTGCAGCAAGTGACGTACGGTAGACGCAATACTCCGCGTCAAGGCCTGTCATATAAAGGGTATTTATTTTATTAGCAGTTAAAAATTTATGCAGAGCTTCATTGCTGAAACCATCCATTATATGTTTAATAAAAATATTATCAGACACAATTTTTACACGCTTATCAATTGCAGAAGCAGCTTTACCTTTTACCATGTGCGATCCTGTAACCAGTTTAACCAGAGGATTGGTATCTTCGTGGCAGATGTATACAACAGTCATCCCTGACATTACAGCCGATTCGATAGTTCTATTTACCGAAGCGATAAGTTCCTCTGACTGATGGGCGTACCCTTTGTAAAATCCCCAGGAGCTGGAGCCCGAGAGCCCCTCCTGTATGTCTATAACCAGCAGGGCCGGATTATTTACTGAATACTCAGGAATAGGTTCACCTTCGGTAACCGCTGCAAACTGAATATAAACAGACGCTGCTGCTGCAGCCATAACTGTTATAATAAGAAAAAAAATTATCCAAAGCTTCTTTTTCATTTTAACCTTCGCAATATTTTAAGTACCTATTTCTGAATATAATCTTTACCATAAAAAACAAAAATTATATATCCCTGCCGTCTTCGACGGCGGGGATAATAGAGATTTATTATAATTTAGAAAAGTTCAAGAATAAATACTTTACTGTTTTATATTTTTCTTTGTTTATTTAAGGACTGTTCCGGACATTATCTCTTTTTTTAAATTATTTCTGCTGACCGCAAAAATAATTCTGCAGCTGTCGTCGCCTGAATATTTCTCATGAGTTACTATTCCGTTTTTTATCAGACCGGAATAATTTTTACTGAAAGCGCTTTTTACACTGTCATAGTCATATCCGGAACTATTATGTTCAAGATAAGTATTAACCAGAAATTCGAGCATAAGTTCTTTAGCATTGATTAAGGCATTCTCTCTGGCGGCTACGCGTTTAAGTATTACACTCTGTACCCGCTGTTCCGGATATCCGTTGCCGATAACACCGCAGGAGTTGTTATCATACCACCCTTCAGCTTCCGGCATATTTGAATCGGCAATTGATCCTGTAATATCAGATTTACAGGAATTAAATGAAACAAGAAGAACTGATAATAATATAAATAAATAAAATTTTTTCATTTAAAATCCTTCGGAAAATATGAAAATGTGCAGCGAAACTTATAAATCAGAAAGGGCTCTCTGAATCTCTCCGGCCTGATTCTTCAGCCGCTTCTGCCGGCCTATCATTGCAAATGGATTTATAAATCTTGTTAATAATCTGAGCAGAATAAAAATCAGGTCATTTTTATAGCGAGGAATAACATGCATATGGACATGCGGAATATGCTGATTGGCCGCTTTACCGTCATTAATTAGAATATGCGCCCCCTTTGCCTTGAGATCTGACTTGCATATAACCTCACTGAGCATTGAAGCTTTTTCGAAAATATGCGAACGTACACTCTCACTTAGTTCATACGAAAACCCGCAGTGAACCAGGGGAATCACCATAAGATGGCCCCTGCTGATCGGGAAGATATCCATTAGAACAATGCATATATCATCACGGTATATTTCAATTCCGGGTAAATCTCCGTCAATAATACTGCAGAAAATACAATCTCTCTTTTTCATAAAACCGCATTAGTATTTATTATTTTTATTTTCAGCACTGTTCATCAGCCGGGAAACTTCCGGTATTGACAGAATTGAAAACATTCATAAAGTTCAGTGAACTCAGATATGTTATTTAACACATACTCCATTCGGGATAACTTCAATCTATTAACATGCATTTAATGGAGTCAGATGAAGTATATATTGCCGGATATCATCGTCAATCATTTTCTATCTATAAATTATGATGAACAGATTTTGCAGATTATTATATTCCGGTAAGGCACAATGAAAAAATACCGGTACAGGCAGATCTTTTCCGGATAAGGGCATGGTGTTGAACCGGATATATTCACTCCTCTCCAAAGCCCCATGACTGCGGGGAAGAGTGAATATCTATCTTTCAATGCATTCACCGTAAAAATATGATTCATCATTTTTTAATATTAATGCGAAGAGATGAGAAGGGGAATTAGAGCTTAATCTTTGGGCATTTTATTTTTTGTATCGCGACATCATCCGGTTGGAATTGTTAATTTTAATATCATTATCAGGATCTGTATCTGATATAAAAAATCTTATTAAAAAAATTGCGGCAGCTGCAAATAATAGAGTTAGAGTCAAATATACAAAGTTCATGTTTTACCTTTTATTGTGTAATCTGAAGTTGTTGAAGCCAGGTGCCGTAAATAAAAAAGAGGAAGCAGATTCCTCTTTTTAAATTTTCAGCGATATATGATAGAGATAATATGCGACATAAACTGTCAATGTTTTTATTTTAATATAATTAAGCGAATAAAGAAGAAATCATATTTAATGTAGATACCGCAAAATTTTTATCTGACTTTTATTTGTAATTATAATATGATGTGAAATTTAGATTGTACAACAATAAAAAAGCCCTGATATAATCAGGGCTTAATGCGCGCCTGGGAGGAGTCGAACCTCCGACGCACGGATTCGAAGCCACTATACAAATGTGTTGTATTTCAATGTTGCACAGAATTGCATCAAATGTGCATTAAATTGTGGTAAATTGTTTTACAAACAGATTTAAATGACTATAAAACTGAGTAAAATGCGTGTTATGTTGCGATAGAATAACCACACTTACAAATCTTGTCCCATATATGTCCTACGAAAAGCGTTATGTGTTATGCGGAAGACCGACTTTTAATACTAAATTTAATTTAAAAATGAGGATTTTATTTATGAAAAAAAATGATGATAATATTGTATCAGGATTTTTTAAAAAGGATATGGAAGCGATAGCTGAAAGGATTAAGAATAAATTAATAGATGTTAATGAACTGGCTTTTACAGACTGCGAATACTCACTTAAACCTAAGGAAATTGACTTCAGCTTCGGCAAAAATGGGTCGTTCGATATTAAAATAGCTACTGTTTTCATATCTGACACTGAAACTGAGGACTGGTTAGCACTTGGTTATGTATTTGTACCACGGAAGTTTCCATGGGAAGAGACCTATCCTGAGCTTATTAAAACGCTTGAGGATATTGTTAAGAACCATCGTGCTCTTAATGGTGTTATCCTCTCTACAGTTAGTACAAAGAGTATGAGATCTACAGCATTAAAACTCGGTTATGAACATGAGGAGTTGACTGATAAAAATAGTAATGGTTTATTTATTCCGTATTCTAAGAATAAGGAATCAATTCAGTAAGGGTAACTGATTGATTGTAAAACGACTCCGTGAATCTTCATGAATAGTGTGAGGATTCACGGAATTATAAATTCTTTGTAGTATTCATTCGAATAATCTAATCTAAAAAATCCAAGAACATTATTTCGTTAAATTTTTCGTATAGCGGCGAATCCTGTGGATTTACTGATTTATAAACTGAGAATATAGAATAATAAAGTGGGGAAGGGTGGAGCCGGTTCAGCTTTGCTGATTGGCACGGCTGTTGCTCTTTTCCGCAAGGGGCGTGACAAAGGCGGAACGATGTACGACAATGATATTAAATATTTATTTATTTTTCTTATAATAACCTTTAACCCATGGGACAGATGGATAAGTTAACACAAAATTTTCACTATCCACAAAAGTTAAATCAGCCCTGTTGTTCGAGGGTGTCTGATTTTTTGTGTAAACAGCCTTTGATCACATCGGCACCCTATCGCCAAAATGAATGGCGAACTGGTTTAAAGCTGCACCCCAATTC
>PGXT01000195.1:0-950 GCA_002839285.1 Spirochaetae bacterium HGW-Spirochaetae-5
GTTGAACTTCAGGCTAACACTCATCTTGAAGGGATAATAATCAGTGCGGCAGGTATCGATCTGCGAAGTGGAGCGACAGTTAATGGGAGATTGTTTTCACAGACTTTAGTAACACTGATTGCTAATTCTGTTACACCTCCGACTCCATAACGGAGGTGTAATTTCCGGAATTGAAACACCGGGTAGTATAAACGGGACATCTGATTTTCGATGTCCCTTTTTTTATACGATTCAATACTTCTTAATTGAAGATTTAGAATAATAGGTAAGTCTCTCAATTTTATTGAATTGAGCGACTTACTTTTAAATTATTTCCCCGTCGCCTTTGGCGGCGGGGTTAGTGAGTGCCCATAAACAGGTGGTATTTTATCTCTGCAGCGCCACGGTTGAGCGTAGAGCAATTTCACCACCAGTTTATAAGTAGTTACGAATAAGTGTAAGCGGCACCGGTAATCCTTTGCTAATTTTTAATATTGATAAACTCTACAAAATTAAAACTTTTATAATCAAACCTCGTTTATTGGTCATCAAATCAAGGAAAATGACTAAAAAATCAAATTATTCATCAAAATCTGCAAATATTATTTGTTTGTGCTGTATAATAGTGTATTATAATATTATAATATATTTTATTAGTGTCAAGTTAAAGCGCAAAACATTTAAACACTATGAAAGAGGAGGTAAGGGTAAAAAATGGATGTACCGAGGGAGCAGAGTTCAAAATCGCTTTCTGAAAATATTCCTTACTATGCCGCAATCCTGCTGTTGAAATCTATACCTGCACCTTAAGTTTATTCCATATGTGCGGGTTAGGAAAACCGGTAACGGTTTTATCCGGTAATTTTTGTCAGCCTGGTAATGAATAACAAATTTTTTAATAAACAATGATTCACCATGAAATTTTTTGAAAATTTCAAATTTAAGGAGGAAAATTCTATGAGATTTTATAC
>PGXT01000195.1:1000-3471 GCA_002839285.1 Spirochaetae bacterium HGW-Spirochaetae-5
GGATGCGGAAGTGATGATTCAAGTGATCTGCTTGATTCGATTACAGATCCAGGTGCAGCATTAGGACCAGCTGTAGTTGATCTGGGGGGAGCTGGAAATTTTGCGCTTCTTGCTAAAACTAAGATTACAGTAGTACCAGTTATTTCAATTACCGGGGATGTAGGTATAAGTCCGGCAGCAGCAAGTTTGTTAGTAGGATTTTCGGAAACACTTGATTCTACCACGGATTTTTCAACATCCATTTATGTAACCGGCAAATTATATGCAGCAGACTATCCTGGAACTGGAGCGGGTGGAACTCCGGGTCAAACTATCAGTAATTTGACTACAGCAGTAAGCAATATGGAAGCTGCGTATACAGATGCATCAACAAGACCAACTCCTGACTCTACAGATCTGGGAGCTGCCGGGGATATTGGCGGATTAAATTTCGTTCCGGGTCTTTACAAATTTACTACAGCGGTTTCGATGACTTCAAATATTACTCTTTCCGGCGATTCAAATGATGTCTGGATTTTTCAGATAGATGGGACTTTTAACATGTCTAATGCAGTAAGGATTAATCTGGTAGGTGGCGCATTACCTCAGAATATTTTCTGGGTATCTGCCGGTGCTGCTACGTTAGGTACAACGGCACATTTTGAGGGAATACTGTTGTCTCAAACAGCAATTACCTTTGGAGATGGAGCAACAGCGAATGGACGATTGCTCGCTCAATCTGAAGTGACATTAGGTATTACTTCAGTGGTAGTAGAACCATAATATAAACGGATAATAGATCTGCATCCGTTTGCAACGGGTTGGAGATGATCGTGAATATGAACGGATCATCGGGATTTGTTCGATGATCCGTTTTTCTTCATTAAAAACTGACAAATGAAGAACTGACCGGTCCCGGAATGCTTGTTATATTTATAAAAGAATCAGGGAGACATAGAATGATAAAGTAACTCTGCCATATGTTGTCAGGCATTATTTGAATGATTATCTTGTAAACGATGTAAAACATTATACCGGAAGAGTTGAAGATGTTGATTTAGCGTTATGGCGCGGAGCCTATCTGATTGAAGGTTTCTATCTTAATAAAAAAAATACAAATATAAAGATCCCGTTTATCGAGATTGATACAATCGATATCTCTATTTCATGGAGAGCGCTTTTCCGCGGGATGTTTCTGGCTGATCTGATACTATCTGAACCTAAGGTGAATTTTGTTGATAGTAAACGGAATAAGAATAAGCAATCAGTCGAAGATGAAAACTGGAAAGATATTCTAAATGAAGTGGTTCCTTTTAATCTTGAAACATTAGTAATTACAAAGGGTGAGATTCATTTTATCAACAATGAAATCAAGGTGCCAATTGATATTTACTTCAAACACATAGAACTTAAAGCGCAGAATATTCATAATTCAAAAAAACAGAATTCAGCTTTATTCTCGCGATATGAACTGAGCGCGACTCCGCAGAATCATGGAGAGCTGTACAGCAAGGGGACCTTTAATATCCTTGTTGAACCACCTGATTTTGATATTAACCTTAAAATTGAACAGATGAAGCTCACTCAATTAAACGCATTTTTAAAAGCTTACGGACCCATAGATCTGACTTCAGGGGAGTTTGATTTTTACATGGAAATGGCAAGCAGAAATGGTAAAATTGCAGGGTATCTGAAACCTGTATTTAAAAACATGGATGTTAGGGCCGGACGCGAAGAAAAAGATAATTCATTTAAAGAGACTTCCTTTGAAGTTATAACAGCACTGGTGAATGTTATACTCAAGAATAGAAATACTAAATTACTTGCGGCAGAATTTCCTATAGAGGGAGATTTAAAAAATCCTGAAGTGAATATCTGGAAGGGAATCAGATCACTTATTGCAAACCACTTCGGGAAACCTGCTTTTAAATTAAAAATTGATAACACCATAAATTTAAAATCCGTAAAAGAAGAGTATGGCATTAAAACAGAGCGGCCGTAACCGTGACTTCCCCATAGTCTGTGTCGGAGGTTCGGCAGGCGGTCTTGATGCATATATCCGTCTGCTGAAAAATCTTCCTGCTGATATGAATGTTGCTATAGTAATAGTCAACCATTTGAGAACAGCTGATACAAAACTTCACGAGATACTCCCTTTATATACGAAGATGCCGGTCGAACTTATTTCGGACAGACTTGACATTAAACCTGACCATGTATTTATAATTCCGCCGCAGCGTGATCTCCATGTGCTTGACGGAGAGTTTATTCTTAAACCGATATCAAAGCTCCGGGGCTGGTGTGATGTTATAACTGTTTTTCTCCGGTCTCTTACTGAAAACTGGGACGGGAAACTGATAGCTGTTATCGTCTCAGGTTATGATGGTGACGGAGCGGAGGCTCTTTGCGGAATTAAAGAAGCCGGCGGAATTACTATAGCCCAGAAACCTGAAACAGCTGTTCAGCCGGATATGCCCGAAAGTGCAATTGCA
>PGXT01000195.1:3587-11010 GCA_002839285.1 Spirochaetae bacterium HGW-Spirochaetae-5
ATGTATCTGAGTGTTGTCGAGTTTGTCTTCGTGCATCTGTCATTTATAATTCTGTTTTACAACCGGATGATGCGCCCCTTCAATGTCCCTATTTTAAAGAGCAAAAATTATATTATTATGGACCGGGGCAGCATCAGAAACATGACATGGTTTGATAAGCTCAACTGTCAGTTCTGCGGTTATGCCAATGGTACAGCAAAATTATGGAATGATCAGCTGGATAATATAAGCAGAATAGATTTTTCACGATACAGAAGTCCCCTGCATAAACCGGCTGTTGTTTTATATTCATCCATACTGCTTGCTTTTCTGATTTTCAATTTTATATTCAGTAAATTTCTCTATCTGATTATAGCGCTGATACTCGGATATTCACGGGTATCAACTGTAAAAGTATGGAGAATGCTGAAGGAGATGAAATACGGCGAAAAACTCTCTCCTGTTTTCAGAAGGATAATACTATTATCAAAAGTTTATGCATACACCCTGATGTGCAACCTGGAACAGATAGAATCCGCATGGTGCCCGCTGAAACATCTCAATAATGAAGGATATGTTTTCACTCCTCATCATAAAAATTTTTATGAAAGAGATAAGCTCAAAGAACTTGTGGAATATCTTGAACAGTACGGTTCGGTGTCGGATAGAAAACCGGAATACTGACAGCAGATTTTTGAAAAGATATTTCTCTTCATCTGTAAATCAGTTTTTTTAGTTTTCAACAGTTGCATTTTTAACGGGTAAACATGAAACCGAATCCGATATTTTTCTGATTATTATTGTAGTCAACAAGACTCTCCCCGTAACCCTGCCAGTACTGAATGTACCAGTACATGCTTTTTGATATAACCGGGAAAGTTGCATCGAACTTCATGCTCCCTTTTTTATACGCATAATTATAACGGAATTGCGACCCCAGATTAAAACTTCTTATCTTCATCGTAAGGTATAGTTCACCGTAGCCATAGTATTTCAGGATGTCCGGATTCTGGTCACCACTTACGTCTTCGGGAGTTTTCTTTTCTTTCTCTTTGATCCGGTACCAGCCCTTGATCCCTGCTGCCATGTAATCATTCTCGAAGTATGGAAAGAGATAAGCCCTGTCCCAGCTGCGGCTGGTTTCAACGCTCTGGCCATTTGATTCGTGCTCATAGCCCAGGTCGAAACGGAATCCGCTCCACATTCCGGAACGGATGAAGGTCTCGGGATTAAAGTTGATTTCTCTGAATGGACGGGAATTCTCTTCATCATAAATCTGCCAGAATGATTTTTGAGAATATGCGAAATACCATGCCCAATCATATACACTTAGTACACGCACTTTCGCACTGATCTGAAATTTAGTTTCGTAATTCTGTCTTCCCTCATCATTATCTGAGTATGTATAAATAAGAATGTAATTCGGTTTATGTGCAGTAAAAGTTTTTTCTGAGGTATTGGATGAGTTATAATCTTCATGCTTTGTTATAAGATTTCCCGCATCAATAATGCCCTGTGATGAATCAGCCGCTGCGGTGATTCCTGATGAAACGTTACAAAAAAAACAGATAATAAAAAGCATCCCTATTTTATTCATATTTAACTCTTTTAATATTAAACTTATGTACAAATCCCCTTTTATCCAGGAAGAAGTATTGAACAGCAGAGAGTCATACTCAAACTTACCGCTGTTCAAAACAGATAAGTATTATTTTAAACTATCTTTTCACAGCTTTGAAAGTTACACTTCTCTGTTCTTTACCTTTAGCCGGATAGTCTTCAAGCGGTTCATTAATTCCAGCACCTTTGTAGCTTATTTTTTTAGATGATACTCCGGCTTTTTTAAGTTCATTGTAAACTTTTAGAGCTCTGGCGGTTGATACTCTTTTCTGTTCTAATACTGATTCATAATCTGCGCAGTGTCCAGTTATCCGCATTACATAACCGTCTGGAACCCTGTCTATTATAGGGACTAAAAGACCTACAATGTTTTTCATGTTATCAAGATCTTTACTTCCGCTTAGTTTGGCGCTCCCGCCTGGAAAACCGTCAATTGAAAAACCCCGGACCTGGCGGTTGATTTCATCAATCAGCATACTATCTCCGCCTGTACCGGATTTAACCATAGGGTCAGTTGCCGCAGTTTTAACTGTTTCGGTTTTTGCCTGCTTTGTGTCGGAGCATGAGTTAAAAAAAACTATCATCATCAGTGATGCAATAGTAAGACTTAATGTTCTTTTCATTTGTTTACCTCTTTTTTATTTTTGGAATACAACACCAATATAGAGTTTTAAATCAACAGAGTCAAATAAATATAGAACTTTACTGATTTTATATATGTTTTTCTTTATCAAGGTAACAAATTATTTTTCTCTTTGTCCTTTCCGGGTTTTACACTATGATTACCAAATTGATTTCCAACAGCAGATTTAACTCCCCTCCAGATGTCAAATTCAGGGTCTTTTAAATTCCCTTCAATGGGAATTTTTACTGAGGATGATCCGTTTTTTTTATTTCTAAGGAGAACATTCACAAATTTTGAAATATCTATTAAAACATTTTCTTTGAATGAATTATCTTTTTTTCTCCCGGACATCACTTTCATATTTTTAAATACCGGTTCCAAATAACCTTTCAGGTTACCGTGTCTGCTTGCTAATTCTAAATATAGATCAAATTCTCCCGAGATCAGATCCGTTTGTCCGAAAACTTTTACAAATTCATTTAATTCAGTAAGTTTTAAATTTTCCAGCCTTAGATTTAAATTAAAAAATGGAGGAGTCTTCAATGCGTTGAAACTGCCTCTGCTATGCAGCCTGGCATGTTTTTGAACTACTGCCCTAACCTCATATTCAGAGTATAATTCGAGATCGGCGTTCCTGGAATTATGAATATTCTCCACTCTCCATTCGATGTCTTTCAGATGTATAATGCCGGGTGAATTAACATCATTGTTCTTATGAGTAAACTCACCATTCTCTATTGTGAGATTTTCAAGGTGAGATTGAACCATTTTATGCAGTACTTCTTCCCAGTTCAGATCTTTTCCGGAGAGAATCACCGATTTATGTTTACACTCATCAAAATATAATTCCGGTTCTGAAAATTTCACATCCGCTAAAACCTTTCCGCGGAAAAGTGCTCTCCATAAAATGGATATTTCAGTTTTTTTAATCCGTATAAAAAAATTATTTTAATGATTCAGGTACAATCTGATAAATGAAGGGAGTGAAATTCTTATAATTAATAATGCAAAGACTATTCCAGCAACTATGAAGGTTTTTTTATAACGCGTGAGATGCGTTAATAGCCACTTAACATTTCTCATAAGAAGACTCCTGACTGCGGGAACAGACCAATCCCTTTCCAAATTAAAATCAGATTATTCTGAAGTTTATCTGTTAAATTAGAATCCAATACCCAATGACATTGCTATAGCCGATCCGTAATATGAGTCACCTCTTCCGTTTTTCATCATTCCGAATGGAACTGTTGCTTCAAACTGCGCGAACAGGCGGACCGTGCTTGCCCTCATAATTTCATAACCGACAGTTGCTATCCCTGCAATTCCCTGCAATTCGTAATCCTTTTCATCTTCTCTGGCACGCATAAAATTGTAGGCAAGCCCGCCCCCGGCATAAAATGAATTATTTGTTACCGGAGTTAAAAAATATAATCCCTGAATCATTATTAAATTACCATTGTAGGTCTTACCTGAATCATCGGTTTCCTGTCCGATGATATAATTGAGAAAACCAAAATCCACTGCAAGAGCATCCATTTCATGACGATAGCCGAAACCGAAACTTGTACCCTGATCCTCAATTTCCCCCAGAATACCGCCATAACCGAGTTTTACATAGAAAATATCGTCTGCCTTAATCCGTTTCGGATTTGCCGTCTCGTCACTGACATTATGCCTGTTTACTTCTTCGGCATAGATGTTTACCGAAATCATGATGGCCATAATAATAAAAATAATCTTTCTCATTGCTGCAACCTGCCCCTGAATTTTTTCAAATACTCCATTTTACCATTGGAATATCCTTTGAAACTCCAGCCGGGTTATTATTATCTCTAATTATGTCCGGCGGAGTGCTTTTAATGAAATTGAGCATCACTGCTGATTTTTATTTCCGCCCGATTATTATGCCGATTATCAGACCCACTCCGGCTGCAGTACCGATTGCCAGCCATGGATTATTGTGTACATATCTGTCTGTTTCTTCAGCAGCAGCGCCGGCTTTTTCAACAACATCATGTTCAAAGCTTCTCAGATCGATTCTGGCTGAGCGTAGTGCTTCTTCGACCCTTGAACGGATCGATTGAATTACGTCCCCAGCTTCCCCTGAGGTTGCATTCAGCAATTCTTCAGTATTAGCCAATACTGTTTTCATCTGCGCTGTCAGTTTTTCCTTTGTTAAAGCAGTTCCACTTTTCATAAATTTCTCCCTTATTTGTTTAATATCTGACTTAAACATTCCGTGATTTTATAAGATTTCCCTCATTGAATTGTTTAAACATACATTTAATATAATACTGCTTCGGGCAAAAGCAACAAATAAGTGCACTTTTAATATTTTAACACTATAATTTAGCAGTAAGTCATCCCACAAAGCCCCCGCACCCCTGGAGGCAATGTCATTAAGTTAAGAGATTCTAAACTCTTTATGCATCATTTTGCAGAACCAAATGCCCAGCCCCCTAAATCCCCGGGGGACTTCGAAAAATATCGCAAAATTCATTCATTTTAACGTGATTTTTTCAAAACAAATGTCTTTTAAGTCCAACGACCGGGGATTTAGGGGGCTATATGTAAAGTTCTGGGTTTTCCAAATCGCTTAACTTAATAACATTACCAACGACCGGGGTACGGGGGCAGAAAGGTTCAGTTGGAGAAACATTTTAAGAGTCTTCAATAAATGGGGTGTTGTCCATCCCGGATGTACAGAGCTTTCCACTATGATTTTCGCTTAACCTTAAAAACTCCCGATTACTACAAAAAAAGTTTGCTTTAACTCTTATAAAGAGTATATTTAGATAAGTGCGGTTTTAAAACTCCATTTTCGTGAATCAGACAGTTCTTTTAAAATGATATTTAAGACATTAAGATGTCTTTATGCTTAATAGACCGGTTTGCTGAAGGAGCATGTACAACAGATAAATAAAAAAAATAAAACGGGAATTACAATTTTTAGCAACTATTCATATATCAGGGCATTCTGACTCTACCGCGACTCAAATACGGCGGAGATCAATTCTCCCTCCGACTTAAGAACAGCTGCCGAATTTCTTTAATTTCTCTATCAATGGGATAATAATATGAAAAGTTACTTAAAAGGCGGATATCTGAATAAAAAACTGCATCTATATAAAACCGCTTCGTTCGGTTTTATTCAGCAGTGACCAGATGCGCCAGCATGGTAAAATTCTTGCCGGTACTCACACCTTAAGTCCGGGACATGCAGGTGATCAGCATCTGCTGACAAGGCTGGCCGAGAATGAACAAATTCTGCTTGAGGTCCGTACTCTCTTATCTGAAGCAATCAAATCGAAGAGGAGTATTACACCTGCCGGTGAATGGCTTCTGGACAATTTTTATCTTATTGAAGAACAGATCCGGACTGCCCGGAAACATCTTCCAAAGGGTTACAGCCGTGAGCTGCCGCGGCTCCGGAATGGGTCATCTGCCGGACTCCCCCGGGTATACGACATAGCTCTTGAAACAATTTCACACGGAGACGGAAAAGTTGATGCGGAGAATTTAAGCAGCTTCGCGGCAGCTTATCAGTCGGTCAGCGTTCTGAAGCTTGGCGAGCTGTGGGCAATTCCGATTATGCTCCGCTTATCTCTTATAGAAAATATACGCCGTGTTGCTTTAAGGATCGCTTCGGATATGGCCGAACAGAGCCTTGCGAATTTCTGGGCCGACAGATTGACAGAAACTGCAGAAAATGACCTGAAGAGTCTTATTCTTGTAATAGCCGAAATGGTTCACACCGATCCTACACTGGGGAATTCTTTTGTTGCGGAGCTCTCCCGCAGACTGCAGGGGCAGAGTTCAAATCTTGCTCTGCCGCTTACCTGGATTGAGCAGCGTCTTCTTGAATCCGGTTCTACAATAAAACAGGTTATACAGAGAGAGATACAGCAGCAGGCGGCTGATCAGGTCTCAATGAGCAACAGTATAGGGAGTCTAAGATTTATTGGCGCCATGGATTGGCGCGAATTTGTAGAAACCATGAGCCTGGTTGATCAGACACTAAGTGAGGATCCGGGCGGATTTTATCGTCGAATGGATTTTACTACCAGAGACCATTATCGGAACGTTGTTGAAAAAGCCGCAAAAAGAAGCGGTTTATCAGAAGTTGAAGTAGCGCGTCATGCAATTATACTGTCGCAGAAAGGCGCTTCAGAAAAGGGGATCGAAGACCGGATAGCTCATGTGGGATATTATCTCATAGATAAGGGATCTGAACAACTGAACCTTATTATAAAATCGGGCAGAACATTTTACGAAATCACAGGAAGTATGGTACGCAGATTTCCCTTACTTATATACGCAGGCTCGATCACTTTACTGACTGTTTTATTTACCTCCGGTCTGATGCTGAAGCTCCATGAAACGGGATTTCATGGATGGTTATTGTGGCTGTCAGGAATTATTTTATTTCTTTCTGTCAGTCATCTTACAGTTGCGATTGTGAATTTAGCAGTGACATTTCTTGCAGTACCCCACCCTCTTCCGCGTCTCGATTTTTCGAACGGAATTCCACCTGAATCCAGAACACTGGCTGTGGTTCCTGCGATGGTTATTGACAATCAGAATATAGAAAATCTTGTTGAGGCAATAGAGGTCCGCTTCCTGGCGAATCAGGATGATAATCTCTATTTTGCGCTTTTGACAGATTTCCGGGATGCAAAAACAGAAACCATGCCGGAGGATGCCCAGCTTCTGGATTTTATCCGTCTGAAAATTGAAGACCTGAATGAGAAATACCGGAATACTGAAGGCGACAAATTTTTTCTTTTCCATCGCCCCCGTTTATGGAATCCCGGTGAAAAGATATGGATGGGCTATGAGCGTAAAAGAGGAAAACTGGCGGATTTAAACTCTTATCTTCGCGGTAAATCATCGCGCAGTTTTTCCATGATTGCGGGTAATACAGATGTTTTAGCAAATGTAAAATATGTTATCACTCTTGACACAGATACTCAATTACCTCGTGATTCCGCACGACAATTTGCAGGTGCAATGTCACATCCTTTGAACCACGCAAAATATGATACAATCAAAAAGCGGATTGTTGAAGGATATGGTATTATTCAGCCCAGGGTTGTCACTATTCTGCAGGGCGCAAACCGGTCGCTATATGCTCAATTATGCGGAAGTGAACATGGGATCGACCCATACACGCGTACTGTTTCTGATGTTTACCAGGAT
>PGXT01000196.1 GCA_002839285.1 Spirochaetae bacterium HGW-Spirochaetae-5
TTCTGTTTTTCACTTGCGGGGATTGAACTTATACTTCCATATTTTTTAAAAAGCAGACTCGGTTCATCAGCGGCTGTGATCGGATTCATTTTTTTATTTATCGGGATTACCATGGCAATTGGTCAGAGTATGCTTATCCCTTTTCTTCTGAAGAGAATTTCTGAAAAAAGTATAGCTTTTCTCGGATTCGGACTTATTCCGGTTCCTCTGCTGGTTATCGCTTTCTTTGTTAATTCATACGCGTTTACAATTATAAATATTATTCCGGTGGTTATAGGAATAGCTGTTATAGGTCCTTCACTTTCAGGGATGGTTTCGCATCTGGCACCGGCATCAAAGCAGGGGTATATACTCGGACTGTTCAGCTCCTACGGTTCTCTTGCCTATGCGGCGGGTCCTGTTCTTACTGCGGTGATATACGGAATCGGAGGTGTCTACGCGGCCTGTTCATGGATATCTCTGCTGACTTTAGTTTCGCTGCTTATTCTTAGACGATTGAAAAGAGTGATCTGATATGGGTACAGATTTTTAAATTTAAAAACAGGACGTATTAAATACTTTTTGTAAAGAAAGATACAGAAAGTTTCTTCCGGTAAGATTCATTATGATACTTTAACACCAGAGAGTTCCTTTGAAACACTCCGGTGTTTATCGCAGTTTCCTAAATAGGTATATTAATCAGGCGGATATTATAATAATTTTAACAAAAATATTGTTGATTTAGAATTTTAGACAATTAAGATCAGATTAAAATATGAACCGGATGAAGATGAATAAAAAAATTTCAAAAAAAAGTATTCTGGTATTTGAAGCGGGATTACTATTTTCAATTCTCACCCCTGGTATATTATCAACCATTATAATTTATTTATATTTCTGGTACTTTGATTTCGGATTAATATTATATGAGCTTAAAGATGCCGTAAAACAGGATAGTATATACGCGATAGTTGTAATAATTGTCGGACTGCTCTTCACTTTTACATTAATTTTCAGCAGACTTTTTAATCTCCATAGAAATCTGATATTATATATTGATACGAAACTCGATGATGAGCAGATTATCAGCCTGAAAAAAAATCTGCTCAGTTTTATCCCACATATTTTGCTGATAGTAGTTCTTGCATGGATTATTCTCGATCTCATTATCTGTATAATATATATTGCTGTCGGGCAAAACGTGTTTTTTATAGTCAGGAATTATTTTATCAGTACACTCGTCGGAACTACTATTACATGCATACCGGCTTATTTCGGTCTTGATACATTGATAAAGCACTTTGTGAGAAATTATTTTGATGAGGTTGATCTGCAAGTGCATTCCGATGTAAGGTTTATTCCGGTATCTGTAAAAATATTCACTACGTTTGTACTGGGAGGAATAATCCCTATATTAATTATATTTGTTATGTCGAATGATTATAGAAAACTGATGCAGATAATGGGATATGTTGATCAGGGGATTGATAATAAATTTGCCGTTGCATCGATAATGGCCCTGATTGTCGGAGTGACAATCTCTTTTGCCTCTGCATTATATTTTTCTATGACCGTTGCGAGGCCCTTAAAAAAGCTCGATCAGGTTTTAGGCGATATTGATGGCGGAGATCTGAATGTAAAACTGAAAGCTGATTTTACCGACGAAATAGGTCATATCAGCCAGAGCCTTAATAACATGATTAATCGTGTCCGTGCATCGGTTAAGCTGCATGAAGAGTTCGCGCTTATCGAAAAGGAGCTCGACATTGCCGAGAAGGTGCAATGCTCGGTACTGACCCAGCCCGAAATGTATGAGAGCTTTGAAGGTTATACTATAAGCGTTATATACAGACCGCAGAACGGACGCGTCGGCGGAGACTATTTTAATATTATGAATATCGGAGATTCATGCATATCGGTGTTTCTTGCGGATGCAACCGGACACGGAATGCAGGCTGCACTTACTACAATGCAGATCGATATGATGAACAGGCAGAGTCTGCACCTTGTTGATCCTGCGGAAAGATTTAAATTTTTAAATGAATATTATATTTCAGAAATCAAGGGGACTAATCTGTTCACCGCATGCTGTGTCAATCTTTATCATGATCATATTACTTATAGCGGGGCCGGTCATCCTGAACAGTTCCTTATAAGAAACGGCGGTGATCCGGTTCATGTTGAAAAGGGGGGTAGACTCATAGGAGCTTTTCCGGACTATCAGTATCTTTCAAAAAATTATCCGATAGAAAGCGGTGATGTAATGATATTGTTTACCGATGGCGCTTTTGAGCAATACAATGAATCCGGAGAGATGTTCGGAGAGGACACATTGAAGGAGATGATTCTCCGGTATACTAAATCTGGCCTGTCCAATGATCTTAAAATTTTAAACAAAACGATATTTCAGAGTATCAAAGAATTTACCGGCAGCATAGGTCTGGATGACGATGTGACTATTATTTCTATAAGGAAGGATTGATCTGGATTATGGGCTTAAAGGAATGTAGAATAAAATTAAATAAGATAGCAAAAAAAATTGAAGGTCACACCCATAACAGGAAACTGCGATAACACAGAGAGTTCCACTTTCAAGAGCTTGCGCCCTGCCGGGTGTACCCAATAAAATTTAATTTAAGAGTTGCGTATTGAATACTTTTTGTCAAAGCCGCCCTTATTATGACATCGTTATGCGGCGGCAGGCGAACATCGTGTTCGATCAATGATACATTCGGACATTCCGATGCTTCGACGAGCTCAGTACAAGTAAAATTCAATCTGTCCCGTAAACGCCCGGGTTCTGGTATAATATTCTCTGTGGTTTGTCGCTCTTTCCTGAAGAGAAAAGATAAGAACCGGGCGCGGAATCGTAATCTGATTTGCGCCCGATTAATTATAATTGCAGCATTGTAATGCGGATTAGATTGTGCATTTTGTTTTCCACTCTTTTACTGATTCGAGTCGTACTCTTCTTCTCTCCTCTGCTTCACAGTTTCTTCTCTTCTCGTCTTCGGTTTCAAGAATTATCGGATTAATCGGTTTGGGTTTGAACTTTTCATCAAGGGCGACAAAAGTGAGATATGCTGAACCTGTATGGCGCACTTCTCCGCTTACAAAATTTTCAGCTTCAACTCTTAGATCTCCAACGAAAACAGGCGAGTGAAAATCGACTTTATCTATAGATGCAGTTACAACGTTTCCCCCGGTGTGTCTTACTCCCACTATCCCGGCAGTATTGTCTATAAGCTTAAGTATAACTCCTCCATGTACGTTACCTGCAAGGTTTGCGTCCTGGTGAGTCATCTGCTGTATTACTGTCATGCTCGTTGCTTTTACTTTTTTTGTTTCCATACCTTACTCCATATTTTTAATAAATTATAATATCCTTAATCATCGGCGGCAATTTATTTTCCAGCTGCGCAGCGCTTCGCGCTTAGCATACTCAAAATAATTTAAGTAATTAATAATATACTAAATATATAATGTTTTATTGATTTTGTCAAAGAATTATTTCAAATTAAGCAGTATTTTTTTAGACTCTTTCGCTGTCTCTGCTCCGGTATTTTTTCTGAGAATTGCCGCTATTCCAGAGGATTTTAAACCCCCTGTAAATATTCCGTATCCGTGATGAGAATTTGTACCTGCAATTACTGTTCCGGTTTTACCCCATAGATCTTTTTTAATGCTGTAATAATTCTGTGAAATGTTTCCGCCGGATTTATTCAGCAAATTATCTTCAGGTTTTTCCTTTGCAGTTCCATCGGTGAAAGTTTTATGCAGAGCGGTAAAAATTTCACCGGTTCTCCCCGATGGATTCTCTTTACTCTCCATAAAGATATGTCTGTTCAGTTTAATTATCCCGTCGACTGTTATTGTTAAGTTAAAGTTAAGTCCTGCAAGAAGATTGGCAAAATCACCTCTGCTTTTAATCCTCGGCAGGGTAAGAGCTATCCCCTTTTCTGAGGTAAAAGTTTTTATCCATTGTGTAAAATCATCGGGATCAATTTTTTTGTAGAGAGAGCCGAAGTATTTATTGCATGAATGATATAAGGCGCTGCGGATATCCATCCTGCCATGACCCGGTTTATCCCAGCACTGTTCAGGCATGAGTTTATCTTTTTCGCTCTCTCTGCATGTGTAGGTATAATTATAAAACAGATCGGTTCTCTTCTCTGCAAGGTAAACTGCTATGAAGAGTTTGAAAATAGATCCGCAAGGAATAATCCTGTTCCTGAATGAATCACCTGTGCTGCTTTGAAGTGTTGCTCCGGATTTATAATCGAAGATGATGTACTGCAGCTGATTATTATAAGACGGCGGTGTGTTATATTGAATTTCAGGGTAGTAGTGTTCAATAATTTCATAGCGGGAGTATCCTCTCTCTGCAAGCTGTAATGCTCCTTCGAAGCTCATCCCCGCGCCGTGACCGAGTCCGGATCCTCTGAATTTAAAAATTCCGTCTGTCAGTGTGAGTGTATAATTGTTGCTTTTTATAAAGTTCCACCCCTTTATTCTGTTAACAATGAGTCTGAAAGTCTCCGGTGAGTATTTTTCCATGCCTCTGCCGGTCTCAATAAAAACTATCTCTTTGCCGCGGTCGAAGGTGATTTTTTTTATGAATTCATTTTTCCCGGGGTAGATGAGTCCGGTGAGTTCATTTTTAGTAATCGATGCCTCCCAGTTGGGATATTTTTCACGGCTTAAAAAAAAGTTCTCCTGATAGATTATATCCTGAGGGGCAGGGGAGGATTTGACTTTATCATTAAATATCGATTCACTGAAAATCACACCCCCTCCCGATGTGTTGAAAAAAAGTCCGTTTTTGATTTTATCTGTTTTAATCGATACGGGATCGCTGAAAGTTTTTCCGCTCCTTCCCCTGTATGTCTGGCAGCATGTAAGGTCGCAGAAGTGAGCACCTTTATGTTTATTCGTAAGATAGGGGAGGGCGCATCTTGCTTTAATGAGATGAGCCAGAGCGTAAAGAGCTTCTGAATTTCTTTCAGATGTATCGCCAAGTTCCCCCCATGCTGAATCGATGGCGAACTGATTGATATCTTCCTCTATATATAGTTCAAGTTCTGTGCCGGTATTTTTAATATACAGCGGGAGAGGGTAGCTCCGTTTCTCCCCGTTTAATTCAATGGAGAGGGTGTCGTTTCTTTCCAGAGGGTAGAGTGTAAAATCTCCATTCGATAATGGCTTCTGATCCGCTTTGATCCGAATTGAATTATTATAGAAAAACGAGAGAGTCTTTACGGGGATTCGTCTTTTCCCTGTATCGAGCTCGCCGGTTTTCGGGACAGTAATTGTTAATGAATCTATGTTCCCATCTTTCATAAGACGGATATGTTTTGAGAGGATAAGGATTTTAACTTTACTGTTTACGTTTTGAGGAATTTCTTCCGCTCTCAAACCGATGATGAGAGCGGAAAAAACAGATATGATTACAATCAGCCGTGAAATATTCCGGCCGTCAGTTTTTTTCACTATAGATATCCAGTATTGTCGGCAGAGTCCATCCCTGTATACTCTCCTCGTACATGCATTCTATTCTTGCCGGACGCATAATAAATGATCCGGGAAGCTCAGCGCGAATGACGTATGCTACCTCATACTCCTTCCCCTTCTCAATCCCGGTGAAGAAGAATACCATTCTGTTGTCTCTCCTCTCTACGCGGGAGTATGGCTGGAATTCGTTGTATGCGCTCTCTTTTACAACTTCGAAACCGGCAGGGAGAAAATCCTGAAGCATCATAAATCCGAAACTCTCATCAGCGCGGAATTTCACCCTTACAAGAAGTTCGTCCCCCACGGTGATTTTACCCTTTTCGTCAACCTCCTGAGGTACAAGATACTCCTGCATCTTCATATCTTTTACTCTGTTCAGATATGAAATCTCACGTCTTGCATCCACTCCGTTTGACAGAGCCTTGATCCCCCTTTTTTCAGACTTCATGAAGGAGAAGAGCCCCTTAGGCTTGAAGTATAGTGTCCCACGGAGAACGGCCGAATAAGTTGTATCAGGGGAATTACTGCCTGAAACGGTGAGTTTATAACTTTCCGATCGGCTGTTTTTATCAAGCTTTACGGTGCGCTCTAATGACTCCGGATTCGAATTTATCGTGTATGAAATTTTATCGAGTTTCATCCCTTTTGATGTGAGATAATCGCAAAGAGCAAGGATAACAGTTCCCGATTCTTTGGTCGAATTCCATGAACCGGACTTGAATCTTTTTGACAGAGAAGATACAGCCTGTGCTGTAACTGCAGACTTGTCACCCGAACTTAAAAGTGCCGATAGCACATGTGCTGTGATTTCCGTGTCACCGCCGGCCCAGTTCCATGACTGTCCCTTTGATGCAGGCCAGTATATTCCCGATGAATCTCTCTTAGCCGATTCATTTATTTTTTTCTTAAGAAGTTTTTCCGCATCGTCAATTTCCCGTGCTTCATGCTCCTGAAGTGTCCCTTTGCCTTTGAATGAGTTCAGCGCTTTAGTAAGGTTTGCCGCCTGGTATGGATTTAATTCTTTTGAGAATGCAATCCGTTTAAACACCGGGTGATGCCAATCACTTACGGCGTATCCGTAAATTTTTGCCTGATGGAGTGAGTACATGGCAAAGCCGGTTAAATAGGTATTGCCCCTGTCACCTTCCCACCATCCCCATGATCCGTCATAGTTCTGTGCTTTTATTATCCGCTGAATTCCGTCGGGTATGCTGCTTTCAACTTCAGCTTTCAGTTTTGCCGGGATCGCCTTGTCATATCCGCTCCCTTTCAGAAGTTTGAGCATGGCAAGATTCGGAAGAAATCTATTTATAGTCTGTTCAATACATCCGTATGGATACTCGTTCAGATATTCAACTGCTGAAATAATCTGTGTTACCGGAGATGGATTTACGGTTATAAAAATCTCTTCAGGTACAAATTCGAAATCTTCATCTGTTTTAACCGGTTTAAGTGTTATTTCTTTATTGCTCTGCATGTCTCCCGATCCGGAGATTGCATATTGAAGACCGCGCTTTTCAACGGGGACTGTATGTTTTACAGCATCACCTTTGCTGCCGGGAGTTAACGCTTTAAACTCAAGCGCAAGGGAATCCCTCCCTTCAGGAACTGTCAGCGTATAATTTTTTGCCGCTGAACCGAATTCCGGGAGACTGATTTTAAACTCCCTGTCGGGCTGAATAATTTTTCCGTCGGCCTTCATCTCTGTTGCAACAGATTCAATTCCGGAATCTGTATTATTGTTAACAATTCCAATGAGCCCGGTTTTGTCACCCTCTACGAAGAATCTTGGCTTCCCGATCCGGGCGATGATATCCTGAGTGGATAGAAATTTTTTTCGCACCTCTCCCATGCGCCCCTTAAGATCGTGGCCCCGTACGGTGAGTCTCCACGTGGTTAGATTGTCCGGGAGTGTGAACGATACAATAGCCTCCCCGTTGGCATCAGTTTTAATATTCGCTTCCCAGAAAGCAGTGTCGCGGAAATCCTCTCTCACTTTAACTCCCGCATCTTTGCCGGCCCCTGCGAGCAGAGTGATGGGGTATGAGTAGGTTGTAATTACCCAGTTGGATATTTTAGAATAGAAGAAGCCGGATATTTCAGGTGTGTAATCCGATCTTATATAGAATACTGAATCATCAACCGCTGCAAGTGAAAGGTCAGCTGCGGCAGGCTTGCCGTTCATGTCCAGGGCTTTGACTTTTATCTTTGCAGTCTCTCCGGGTCCGTAGGTCTCTTTCTCCGGAGTAAGTGCAATATCGAGTTTGACATCATCAACAGGAATGGTAACTTCACTCTCGGTTACGTATAATGCTCTCCCGCGCTGCATTGCTCCCCGTATAAAAAGATTGGGCGCAAGTTTTGTATCTATTTTAAATGTTACAGGGACAACGTGTTTATCCATTTTTATAACTTTTGTTTCGTACACATCTCTCCCTTCAAGCGAGAGCATAACATATGAATCGGTAAAGCGGCTCTTTACAAGACAGGTTACCTCTCCGCTCTCTTCGAGAGAGTTTTTATTCAGCGATACTTCAAGTTCTCTGAATCTGGAATCGATGTCCCCTCCGGTTTCACTGTATATCCAGAGTATCTTTGATCCTGTAATCAGATTATCCCTTGAGTCGTATCCCTTAGCTATAAGGTCGTATTCACCGTCACCGCTGAAGTCCGCAGGGAGAGAGAAATCTGCAGAACCGTCCTTGTCAGTGGATACTTTTTTTGTATAGAAGGGTCTGCTGTCGTGAACGTAAACACGTTCAACGGGTTTCCATATATACCGGAAAAGATTAATTTCAAGATTTGCAGCGACCGGTTTTCCGTTATGTGCGGCTGTTTTTACTTTTATCTTTTTGTCCCCTTTTGCATTGAAAAAGGTTTCTTCAGGGATAATTTTGATGAAGTATTCACCACGGCCGATCTTTATAGTTTTACTTGATGTAATAGTTATGTTCGATTTGTCTGTAACGGAAGCTTCCAGTGTAATCTCCCTGTCGTAGGGGTAGTTGCCCGCTGCAATTTTCAGCAATGCGGAACCCCCTGTGTCGGCAAATTTTTCACCCTGAAGT
>PGXT01000026.1 GCA_002839285.1 Spirochaetae bacterium HGW-Spirochaetae-5
GAACTTGTAGCTGTCCAGAATTTATACTGATTCTTAACCTAAAAAGCGCTTGTAAAATTAATATGCTAAATCCCTCTATCAGCCGATAATCTTAGAAGAGTAACCGGTAAATCTGCTGAATAGATTTTACCGGACACTTTCAATACATAATTCACGGTATATTTTATGAAATCAGTATTCAGATTGAATATAATTTTATTTTCTGCACTTGTTATTATTTCTCCCGTCAGATTATTTTCTCAGGGTAAGCAGACAGTTGTTATAGATACGCCCACCGCTTTTACAATTGCAAAAGGGACTTACAAAGTGTCATTCCTGGAGTATGATAACGGCGGGATGGAGTTTAAAACATTTCTAGGGCTGCATGATATATTCTATCTGGGGGTATCCCTGGATGTACAAAGCGCAATAGGGAGAGATGATCCGCAGTTTAATGTACCGGGTGTAATTGGTAAAGTCAAATTCAATGACGGATGGGAGGTGTTCCCCATCGCCCTTGCCGCCGGTTATGATTCTTTTTATGTCGGGTATGACGGAGTCGAAGAGAATCCGGAAAACGAGATGAATAGAGTTATATATGGCCCTTATTTTGTTCTTACCGGATCTATATATCTTTTCGATTCAGAACAGTACCTGAGCGCCGGTGTAAGATTACCTGCTCAGCCATATTATAAACCTGAAAATACATCATATTTTTCTTCACTGGATATTCCGCTGGGTGAATTTTTCAGATTTCAGTTTGAGATTGAAAGAGTTTACTGGAACTTCAAAAGGAATGAAGAGTGGCTGTATAATGCGGGTTTAAAATATAATTATTTTGACCACGTCGGTTTTGAAATTGCAGTGATTATGCAGGAAGACCAGAGACCGAATAGAATAATAAGGATTGAGTATCATGGAGAGTTCTAAAAAGATTTTATTTACTGCTTTATTTTTTTTATTTTTTAATGCCTGTAATGCGGAACCGGTAAAACAGAAATGCCCTCTTTATATAATTTCAGAAGGGGGTGCCGGAGTAACTGTAAATGCTGAAATTGCCGATACTCCCGAATTACGTGAAAAGGGATTGATGTACCGGAAGTCACTTAATGAGTCCGATGGTATGCTTTTTGTTTTTGAAAAAGAGATATTCCTTAACTTCTGGATGAAAAACACATTAATTCCTCTTGATATTGCTTATATAGATAAAAATGGTATAATAAACGAAATTTACACCATGAAACCGCTTGACGTCTCCATCATATATAATTCTATAAAACCTGCAATGTATGCACTCGAGGTTAACTCGGGCTGGTTCAGCAGACATAAAATAAAAACAGGATCAAAGATAGAATTTAATGGATGCATCAGTAAACAGAATAGCCTCATCGAAAGATGAAAGAGCACTTTTAATATCACTATACATTAAGAGTGAAAGCAGAGAAAAAGCAGATTACTCTCTGGAAGAACTCAAACTCCTCGTAGAAACCGCCGGTGCCGTTATCGTCGATTCAATGACAATCAAAAGAGATGCCATAGATCCCGCGTATATCTTCGGAACCGGGTATATAGAGATCGTAAAACAGATCATTGAAGAGAAAGAACTTAAACTCATTGTATTTGATCTTACAAATATAAAACCATCACAGATCCGGAATCTCGAAGAGAAACTTAAATGCCGCGTTATAGGACGGAATGAGGTGATACTTGATATATTTGCTCGGAGAGCCAGAAGCGCCGAATCCAAAATACAGGTAGAACTGGCACAGCTGAAGTATATTCTCCCGAGACTAAAAGGGCTTGGAGGAGTACTTTCGCGTCTCGGCGGCGGAATAGGAACAAGAGGGCCAGGAGAGGCCATGCTGGAAACAGACAAAAGGCATATACTCCGGAGAATTGACGTGCTTAAGGAGAAACTTAAAAAATATGAAGAGCACAGAAGAAGAACGCGCAGTGCCCGTAATAATAAGTTTATAGGAGCCGTAGTCGGATATACCAATGCAGGTAAATCTACACTGATAAATCTTCTGGCAAAGGATGATCTCTTTGTTGAGAACAGACTTTTTGCGACTTTGGATTCATATACCAGATCGGTTTATATTACTCCGGAAATTGGCGTACTTCTTACAGATACTGTGGGTTTTATTCAGAACCTTCCGGCAAATCTCATTGAATCCTTCAGATCGACACTGGAAGATATTGAAAACTCCGATTTTATTATTCATGTTGTTGATATAAATGCTCCGGATCTTGAGTCAAATATCAGGACTGTTGAAAACGAGTTAAACCAGCTGAAAATTGAAGGGAAGCCTGTCATATTGTTCTTTAATAAATCGGATGCGGCTCCTGAAAAAATTATAAATCTTGTAAAAACCAGGTACCCCGAATCAATAGCAGGATCCGCAAAACTTTCAGCGGGAATTGATGAATTAAAACAGAAAATGTCTGATTTTTACAAATCAAAATAAAACTAATGGGTTAAGGGTTTATACTATTTGAAAAGCAGCCAAAAAGCAGCGAATTATTTTCGGGAGTGCGAATGCTACGTCGTGCCCCGAAAAATAATCTGCTGCCCTTTAAAAAAACATATACTTTATAAATAATTTCTTGATAATTGTAACATGGACTTTAATTATGATTCCTTAAGTATAAATCTGCACATAAATAAATAATCGCATAAAACATCAAAATCATATTAGAAACAGGATATAAAAATGCTCGAAATAATTCTAAATACAGTATTCGGTACCAAACCGGAACGTGACCGTAAAAGACTCCAGCCCTTTGCCGATAAAATCAATGCACTTGAAAGCACTACATCAAAAATGACTCATGCCGAGATGCTCTCCAAAACCGGTGAATTTAAAACACGAATAGAGAAAGGGGAATCTTTGGATTCTATTCTCCCTGAAGCATATGCAATGGTAAGAGAGGCTTCTATCCGAACTCTGGGGATGAGACATTTTGACGTTCAGATGATGGGTGGCGTGGTTCTCCATAAGGGACAGATAGCAGAGATGAAAACCGGAGAGGGTAAAACTCTTGTTGCGACTTCACCTATTTACCTGAATGCCCTTGCAGGGAAAGGGGTTCATGTCGTTACGGTAAACGACTATCTCGCTAAACGTGATGCTGAATGGATGGGACCGATCTACAGATATCTTGGATTAAATTACGGGATAGTCCAGCATCACCTCGGGCCGATCGAAAGACAGAAAGCATACGGATGCGATATTACATATGGAACCAATAACGAATTCGGATTCGATTATTTAAGGGACAATATGGTTGAACACCGGAGTCTTAAAGTACAGCGTAATCTGAACTACTGTATCGTCGATGAGGTGGATTCAATACTTATAGATGAATCCAGAACTCCTCTGATTATTTCAGGATCAATTGAAGAATCGACAAAAAAATATATTCAGATAAACAAAATAATTCCCCAGCTGAAAGAGGGTGTCGATTATGAAGTAAACGAAAAGGATAAAAATGCAACACTTACTGAAGATGGTGTTGCTCATATTGAAAGAATACTGAAAATTGACAATCTATACGATAATAAACATATTGATATAATTCACCATATTCACCAGGCGCTTAAAGCTCACCTTGTATTCAACCGAGATATAGATTATATCGTCAAGGACGGGCAGGTTATAATTGTTGATGAATTCACCGGACGGCTTATGCCGGGAAGAAGATTCTCTGATGGTCTCCATCAGGCTCTTGAAGCTAAAGAGAATGTAACTGTTGCGAGGGAGAGTCAGACTCTTGCATCGATAACATTCCAGAATTATTTCCGTATGTATAAAAAGCTTTCAGGAATGACCGGTACAGCAGAGACTGAATCGGTTGAATTCAGAAATATTTACGGACTTGATGTTGCGGTAATACCGACAAACCTACCTCTGATAAGGAATGACCGCCCGGACCGTGTTTACAAAACTGAAAGGGAAAAATATAATGCAATCGCTGCGGAGATAAACGAATACAGCGCAAAAGGGAGACCTATTCTTGTTGGTACTATTTCAATTGAAAAATCTGAAAAGCTTTCTAATCTTCTCAAATCGAAGGGGATAATCCATAATGTCCTTAATGCTAAATATCACGAGAAAGAGGCTCAGATAGTTGCGGAAGCGGGAAGACCGGGTGCAGTGACCATTGCAACCAACATGGCGGGACGTGGTACCGACATAGTTCTTGGAGGTAAAAAAGCCTACAATGACGACCTTGAGTCTCATAAAGCTGTCCAGAATAAAGAGTTGTGGGAAGAATTTAAATACAAAATCATGATTTCCGATTTTGACGCTGCAGAAAAGATGATCGAAGAGATGCAGGGCCAGGATAAAAACAAGGCTACTTTGATAGTTAAAAACGGCCGCGAGTGGGTTAAGAATCACGAGAAGGTAGTTGAAGCGGGCGGTCTTCATATTCTTGGAACAGAGCGTCATGAGGCCCGCCGTATCGACAACCAGCTCAGGGGACGTTCAGGCCGTCAGGGTGACCCCGGTTCTTCAAGATTCTATCTTTCACTTGAAGATGAGCTCATGCGTCTTTTCGGCTCTGAAAGAATAGGCCGGGTGATGGACAGGCTCGGCATGGAAGAGGGGCAGGAGATTGAGAGCGGCATGGTTTCCAAAGCCATAGCAAGCGCCCAGAAACGTGTTGAAGGCAGAAACTTCGAGATAAGAAAACATCTCCTTGAATATGATGATGTTATGAATGCTCAAAGAACTTATGTTTATAAAAAGAGAAATGATCTTCTTGACGGGGTAGATGTATCAGAAGAGATTAAAGGATACCTGAGAGATGTAATAGAAAGAAAAGTTGAATTTTTCGCTGACGGTATGAGACACCCCGAGCAGTGGGATCTTGAAGGTTTAAGAATCTGGTTCAAACAGAAATTTACAATTGACCTTGATTATGATGAAATAAATCCGATTGACCTATCCTATGGCGAATTTGTAAACGTAATGGAAGAAAAAGTCAAATCATTATACCGGAAGAGAGAGGAGAAAAATGGCCCCGAGGATATGAGAATCATCGAAAGACTCATATCGCTTCAGGTAGTAGATAATAAATGGAGAGACCACCTGCTTGCTATGGATCAGCTTAGAGACGGAATCTGGGCAATGGGATATGGTGAAAAAAATCCTCTTGTTGAATATAAAATTGAAGGTTCCAGAATATTCAATGAAATGATCGGGAATCTTAAAGAAGAGATAATCGAATTTTTAATGAAAGTTGAAATCCGGAGAGTTGAAGAGGATCAGGTTCCCGCTCATATTCCAGTTGGTCATGAATTACATACAGGTGTTGATCAATTCGGGTCCGGCGGAATCCCCATACAGCCATCATATGACAAAAAAAATAAAGGTGAAGAGCGGGTTACTGAAGGCGGAGTAAAAAGAAAAAAATCGAGAAGAAGCAGGAGAAGTTAAATGGGATCCCCATTGATGAAGAGTGTTTCAGGTATCAGAGGAATAGTCGGTGAAAGTTTTACACCGGAACTTCTAATCTCCGCGGGTTCGGCATTTGCAAAATACGCAGGTTATGGGACAGTTGTAGTAGGGCGGGATTCACGGCCTACAGGTGAAGCCGTTTCAATGAATCTGGCGTCAATACTGCTACTTGCGGGATGTAATGTAATTGATTTAGGGATAGTCCCGACGCCTACAGTTCAGGTTATGGTTGAAGAGCTGAAGGCTGACGGAGGAATTGTTCTCTCCGCTTCTCATAATCCTGTTGAATGGAATGCTCTTAAACTTATAAACAGACATGGGACTTTTCTTACTCCGGCAGAGATAAATAAGCTTTTTAGATTTATGGAGGCCCCTGCTTCATTTAAAAAATGGAACGGAGTCGGTAAACTCACTTCTGTAAATAATGCAGGGGAAATTCATCTTAAAAAAATATTAGAAGTGATAGATCTGAAAAAAATAAGAGACCGGAAATTCCATGTTGTTATAGACTCTGTAAACGGGGCAGGTTCTATTATAACTCCTGAATTTCTGAGACTGCTGAATTGTAAAGTTACTGAAATCAATTGCAAGCCCGATGGTCTTTTCCCCAGGGGCGCTGAACCTCTCCCTGAAAATCTTAAACAGCTATCGGAAGCAGTTTTAAAGCATAAAGCTGATATCGGATTTGCACAGGACCCCGATGCAGACAGACTTGCAATAGTCGATGAAAAGGGTAAACCTCTCGGTGAAGAATACACAATTGCCCTTGCTGCAGAACATATTCTTTCAAAAAAAACCGGGAGTGTGGTAGTAAATCTTTCTACAACGAGAGCAATTGAGGATGTAGCACTTAAATATAAAGTCCCGTTTTTCAGATCAAAAGTCGGTGAGATAAATGTTGTCGAAGAGATGAAGAAGCGGAATGCAGTTATCGGCGGCGAAGGTAACGGTGGTGTTATCTCTCCAGAGGTACATCTGGGGCGTGACAGTTTAGCAGGGATTGCATATATACTTGAAATGATGTCATCAAGAAAGAAAACCATTTCTGAAATAATGGAAGGAATGCCGGAGTATTATATGAAGAAAGGGAAGGTGACCCTTAGCGGGAAATCTAATGTTGATGAAATACTCCTCAAAATCAGAAATGAATTTAAAGATGAAAAGATTTCTGCCATAGACGGATTAAGAATCGATTTTAAAAAGAATGATAAATTCAAAAACGGCTGGGTACATTTAAGATCTTCAAACACAGAGCCGATTTTCAGAATAATAACAGAATCTGATTCTGTAGAAAAAAATGAGATGATATATAAATATTTTGCAGGACTGATAAAGTAGCAGAGTTGAACGGAACAAGGGGTTTCAGCCCCTTGTTCCGCACGATAATTATAGATTAAATACTAACAACATCCGCCGCAGCCGCTTCCGCAGCCGCCGCTTTTAGAATCATCAGAACCGCATCCGTCTCCGCAGCCGCAGTCATCTCCGCCGTTTAATCCGAACTCTTTTTCATCTTCAGTTGCTTCTCTGATATCAATAATCTCAACATCAAAATGAAGTTTTTCACCTGCTAATGGATGATTGCCATCAAGAGTCACTTCTGTATCTGAAACTTCGATAACAGTAAGAATCTGCATTCCATCTTCATCATATGCCTGAAGCTGCATTCCAATTTCAATACTGGGCAGGTGTGAAAGCTTTTCCTTATCTATCTTTTGAACAAGTTCCTCAAATCTTAAGCCGTATGCATCTTCAGCTTCAATAGAAGCCTTAAATTTATCACCGACCTTCTTCCCTTCAAGTTCAGCCTCAAGTCCGGGAATAATATTTCCCGATCCATGAAGATACTCAAGAGGTGCTGTTTTTGCAGAGCTGTCCAGTATATCTCCACTATCGTTTGTTAGTGTATATTCGAAGGTTACCACCTTGTTTTCTTCGACTGTGAGCATTAAAAAACCTCGCTTTTTGTTTGAAATAAATACAATATAATTTGTAAATATAAAATATTTTTTGTTACTATGACAATATAAGTCAAATTATTTTAAAAAAAAGTAAAAAAAATTCAGTATTCTTCATATACGAAACATTCCGCCTAAAAGTAAAATCCGGCTATATCCGGCTTAAACAGTTCAAAAAGATGATTTTTTTACATTAAAACGCATCCGTGATTTTCAGGAAATATGTTTAACATCTGTACCATCAGCACATATATCTAACTTTCATCGGAAATGTGAAAAATTGTGGACATTTACGGTGTTATTTTTAATAAATCCTTAAATGGAGAATATTTATGCCACAACCAAACACTGCAAAATTCAGAATAGAAGTTTTTTATAAAAAAAGCGACCCCAGAGGTATCGCTGTCAGAGATAAATTTATATCTCTCGGGTACTCTATCAAGAATGTTTATCTTGCTGACAATTACTTGATAGATATCGATGTTGATGAAAAAAAAATAAAATCAGCAGCAGAGACTCTCGTTCAGCCTGTCACGCAGAGCTACTCTATAAATAAGCCATATAACCCTGAAAATTTTGATTACTGCATAGAAATAGGATTTCTCCCTGGAGTTACGGATAACATCTCTCATACCGTAAGGGAATCTCTGGAGGATTTTTTCAAAAAAAAATTTGATGAAGAAAAATCTGTTTTTTATACAACCAGTTATTTCTTTAAAGGTGAATTTGATAAAGATATAATCGCTTCAATCGGGAAAGAGTTATACAATCCTCTTATTCAAAGAATTAAAATATATTCAAAAGAGCAGTATGCTTCCAATAACGGCATGGGTTTTGAAATACCTGTAGTTCATATCTCCGAAAGTTCAGGAGTTGACAGTGTCGACCTTAACCTTGACGACGAAGCCCTGCAGCTTTTAGGTCGTGAAGGGATTGCAAATTCCGACGGCACAAGAAGAGGCCCCCTGGCACTTGATATGATCTCGATGAATGTCATAAAAGAATATTTTCACAATGAAGAGAAACGTGAACCCACTGATATTGAACTTGAATCTATCGCTCAGACATGGAGTGAGCATTGCAAGCATACAATTTTTGCAGCCGCGATAGATGACGACACCCCGGGGGGAATTTATAAAAGCTACATACGTGAAGCTACTGCAAGAATCAGAAAAGAGAAGGGGGACAAGGACTTCTGTGTCTCCGTGTTCACTGATAATTCCGGCGGAATAGATTTTGATGATGATTATATAATATCAGATAAAGTAGAGACTCACAACAGCCCCAGCGCGCTTGACCCCTTCGGCGGTGCGATAACAGGGATTGTGGGAGTAAATAGAGATTCTATCGGATTCGGGATGGGTGCAAAGCCAGTGGCTAACCGCTTCGGATTCTGTTTTGCCGACCCTGAAGATGAAGTCCCTGTATATAAAAATAAATCTGAAGATTCAAAACTCCTCTCCCCCCGGAGAATTATGGAGGGAGTTGTACATGGTGTAAACGCCGGCGGGAACACCTCGGGTATTCCCACACCTCAGGGATTTATATACTTTGATGAAAAATACAAAGGTAAACCTCTGGTCTTTGTCGGTACCATAGGACTTATGCCGAAAAAGACTGCCGGACGTTCTTCAGTAGAAAAGAGCGCTCTGCCCGGTGATAATATAATAATAGTCGGAGGGAGAGTCGGACGGGACGGTATTCACGGCGCAACTTTCTCATCCGAAGCATTATCTTCCGGAAGTCCGGCAACAGCAGTTCAGATCGGTGACCCTATAACTCAGAAAAAATTATCCGATGCCATAGTAAAAGAGGCAAGAGACGCGGGATTATATAACTCAATTACAGATAACGGAGCAGGGGGACTTTCATGTTCTGTGGCAGAGATGGCAAAGGAGTGCGGAGGATTTGTTGTAGACCTTGAGAATATTCCGCTGAAGTATCACGGCCTCTCTCCATGGCAGATATGGGTCAGCGAATCTCAGGAAAGGATGACTCTTTCAGTCCCTGATAATAAAAAAGATGAATTTATAACTCTCATGAATAAAAGGGGTGTGGAAGCAACAGTAATCGGGAAGTTCACATCATCGGGCAGGGGAATTGTTAATCATAAAGGGAAGGAGATATTTAATCTAAAACTCGACTTTCTCCATGACGGGCTCCCTAAACGTAATCTTTTTACTGAGAAGAATGATTCCCCTGTAAAGTTCGCAGTATTCCGCGAACCGGAAGACCACAATGAAGTATTCCATAAAATGATATCACGTTTAAATGTCTGCAGTTTTGAATATATCTCATCACAATACGACCATGAAGTTCAGGGCAATTCAGTCACTAAACCTCTTCAGGGTAAAGGGAGAGTAAACTCAAACGTCTCGGTAATACGGCCGCTTCTCAGTTCATCAAAAGGGGTTGTTATCTCACAGGGATTATACCCCTCATACAGCGAGATTGACCCGTACTGGATGGCTGCGTGTTCAATCGATACGGCAGTGCGGAATGCAATATCGGCCGGCGGATCGATCGATCATCTTGCTATTCTCGATAATTTCTGCTGGTGTGATTCAAATAATCCATTCAGATTATGGCAGCTGAAACAGGCCGCTAAGGCATGCTACGATTTTGCAGTTGCTTACGGAACCCCCTATATCTCAGGGAAAGACAGCATGTTTAATGACTTCAAAGGGTACGATGAGAATTTCAATGAAATAAATATATCAATCCCTCCAACACTTCTTATCTCTTCAATAGGAGTTATGAATGATATTACCAAAGCAGTTACCATCGATTTTAAAATTCCAGGCGATTTAATATATATTATTGGAAATACAGGTGACGAAACCGGCGGCAGTGAATATAATGCATTTATGGGTGAAAAGGAACAGAGTGAAAAATTCATCGGAACAAATATTCCCAGAGTAAATGCTGAGTTATCAAAAAAAATCTACAAAGCAATGGAAACAGCTATAAATGAAAGACTTGCCGCTTCCTGTATCAGTATTGAGAGAGGGGGATTTGCCATAGCTGCGGCAAAATCAGCAGCAGCGGGTATTCTGGGATGCGAAATAAAACTTTCCGGTATTAAAGATAACGATGTCCAGAGGAATGACATTCTTTTATATTCAGAATCACAGGGGAGATTTCTTGTATCTGTTAACCCTTCAAACAGGGATAAGTTTGAAAATATATTCAAAGATCTTCCATGTCATCTTCTGGGGAATGTTAAAAAAGAATCATCATTTATCATAGAAGGGATCTCCGGTAAAAAAATAATAGATACCGATATCCGCGAAATTGATTACAATTATAAGAAAAAGCTAAAAAAATATTAAGGAATTACAAATGGCAAAACCCGAGACGCTTGTTCTTACCGGCTATGGAATAAACTGTGAAGAGGAGACAGCTTTTGCTTTTTCTACTGCAGGATCCAATGCGAGAATTATTCATATTAATGATCTTATTGAAAACCGCAAAATACTTGATAATTATCAAATACTGGTTTTTCCCGGAGGATTTTCCTACGGTGATGATACCGGAAGCGGGAAAGCTCTTGCGAATAGAATGAAAAATAATCTTTTTGAAGAGATAAATAAATTTACAGAGAGAGACACGCTGACACTCGGAATCTGCAACGGGTTTCAGGTGCTGGTGAATCTTGGTCTGCTCCCGATTCTGAATGGTTTTGATGGTAACGCACAGGCTGCTCTTGAATATAATGCTTCATTCAGATATCAGTGCAGATGGGTTGACGTTATGATTGAAAAAGATTCCCCATCAGTCTTTACAAAAAATATTGAGAGAATGCATATCCCCGTTGCACACGGTGAGGGTAATTTTTATGCTCCCGAAGAGATCATCGAAAAAATAGAGTCTCAAAATCTTGTCTCTATGAGATATATAAAAGATGACGGATCCAGGGCAAACTCTGAATTTCCATTTAACCCCAATGGTTCGATGAATGACATTGCTTCGATTTGCAGCCCCAACGGCCGCATAACAGGGATGATGCCCCATCCCGAGAGGGGAATGTTCTTTACCCAGCGTGACGACTGGACCTTATTGAAAGAGAGGTATCTCAGGGAAGGTAAAGATATACCGATTTTTAGTGACGGTATTACGATTTTCAGCAATGCTGTAAATTACTTTAAATAGAAAAAAGAATTATATGTCCCCGCCGAAGGCGGCAGTGACAAAAGAGTTTTTTACTTTATAAAAATTAAGAAGTAAATACTGAAAAAAATAAGAGCATATATGTATATTAAATGATAATCGATAGAGACTTACAGTTAAAACTTATTTTCAAATTGGATGAGTGGTAAAACATGAAAAAAATATTAATACCTGCTTTAATCAGTTTAATTTCATTAAGCGGCTGTACTCAATGGTTTGTTAATTCACTCAGTTCAAAAACACTGCTGAGTATTAAAAGCGGCGACGGCCCCGGACAGATCCAGATCGTCCGTGATGAATACTCATTAAATGACCTTTCATTCAGAATTGAAATAAAACAGGATAGAGTTATAACGGCTGATAATAATCTGAAAAGACTTCAGATACTCAACGGAAATACAAATCCTGAACTTATAATAGGCTCCGTACAATCAATCGATAAGACCAGATTCAAAACAGTAAATTTCAATTTTAATGTAATCGGGTCGTTTACGATGGATGAAGATAAAAATCTTTATGTTCAGAACAGACTATTAACAAAAAATGCCGCAGGTGATCAGGAGGGAACACGGTTTTCCCCTTCATACATACTTGTTTTCAATGAAAACGGTGAGCTCCAGTATACAATGGGTAAAACCGGTACTCCCGACATCCCCTTTTTCTATATTGAGAAACTATTTGTTGATTCAGATGACAGACTTTTTGTATTATCAAGAACGTTCAACACATGGGAACTTTTCAGATTCAATAAAAAGAAACGGGAAAAGCATATAGATTTCTCCAAACTCGATTTCACTGAAAAAGAGGAGAAAAACACATATAATGGTAAAATTGAAAATATAGTAATTTTAAAAAATGGTGAAGAAGTAATAATATCAGTTGCTTACTATCACGATGTAAGGTTCAAATACAGAAAGATTTATGAATACTCACTTGAAAAAGATAAAATCGTAAGAGAGATTACCACAATACAGGATCCGAAAAATGTCCTTTTCAACATTGTTGATGATAAAATATTATATTTCTGGAATATAGAAGGTAAAGAGACTAAATTCATGCTTGTTAATATGGATGGAAATATTATTAACAATATTAAACTGGAATTTGATAATAATAATATCTTTTCCAAAATTATTCATGATGAAAACGGAACAATTTACTCATATCACATCTATGATGACACGATGAAAGTTTTTGAATGGAAATAGTATGGTAATTAAAGCAGTAACTTCCAGCGAGATGCGCGAAATTGACAGAATTTCAATTGATGAAACAGGGATCCCTGCATCTGTTTTAATGAATAATGCCGGAAGAGCTGTCGCATCATTCATAGAAAAAAAATTCAAAGACAGAGAAATTGCAGTATTTTGCGGCAGCGGAAACAATGGCGGAGACGGTTTTACCGCTGCTTATTATTTATCCAACGCCGGTCTCGCACCCGTAATTTATTTTTCAGGTAAAAAAGAGAGCCTCAGTGAAACCTCAAAGATTTTTTTGAATCTCTGCATAAAGCAGAATGTTGCCATACATGAAATAGAAGATTCTAATATTAATATAATAAAAATTCCGGAAAATGCCTTAGTAGTTGATGCTGTTCTCGGCACCGGTTCTTCTGATTCACCGCGCGGTATCCCGCTGGAATTCATCAGGCTGATTAACAAATCTTCAGGTACGATAGTTTCAATTGATATTCCAAGCGGTCTTGGTACGGACGGGGAGTACCCGCCTGGTGAATTCATCAGAGCGGATTTTACTATAACAATCGGTCTCCCTAAAATTTCACTCGTTACATATCCATGTAAACCTTATTGCGGTGAAGTCATTATTGAGGATATAGGGTTCCCACTTTCACTGACATCCAGTCCGGAATTAAAAGTTAATCTGATAGACGGAAATTTTTTAAAAACTCTGAATTTATTTACTGCTGAAAATGATACCCACAAAGGGGAACGTGGTCACACTCTGCTGATCGGCGGATTTGAGAATATGGAGGGGGCTGCACTGCTGACAGCATCTGCTCTATTCCAAACAGGATGCGGTCTTGTAACCATAGCAACCCGTAAGGAATCAAGAATGATAATTGCCGGGAAAATTCCGGAAGCCATGACTATTCCGCTTCCGGAAAATCCCGACATAGTATTTTTTGATGAACTCTTCCAGTCTGTAAAAATTTCATCTATGATAGTAGGTCCCGGATTCGGGCGGACTCCTTATTCTAAAATGCAATTTAAAAACATAATTAATTCATTAAGACAAAATGCTATAAAACGCGTCCTGATTGACGGTGACGGTCTATTTCATTTAGCTGATTTTATAAAAGATGAAAAATTACCGGGAAATATAGATTTTATAATTACTCCTCATTTTCTCGAAGCTTCAAGAATACTCGGGAAGAGTGTCGAACTTATTAAAAAAAACAGACTGGAAAGCTGCAAAGAACTGTCAAAATTAACCGGTTGTGTAGCTGTTTTAAAGGGACCTTCATCAATTGTTTCTGATGGAGATCTTTCATTTATCAACACCACGGGGAACGCAGGCCTGGCAACTGCCGGATCGGGGGATGTCCTCTCCGGGATTATCGGAGCATTCATGAATATGAATATTTCTGCAATAGAAGCAGCATCTGCAGGTGTTTTTATCCATGGTAAATCTGCCGATATCTTCAGTGAAAATGCCGGACAGTTAACCATGAGAGCATCGGATATTATTACGAATATAAGGACTGCTTTAAATTTGTAAACTTTACAGCGCAGAGAGCAGAATTACCGCAGGCAGATGAGCAATGGCCCGGGGACTCATCATAAATAAAATAATAATAATAATTTAAAAATTGGTAGTAATATGGAAGAATTTAAACCCCCCTGTGAAGAATGCAGAGGAAGATGTTGTGATTACGTGGCAGTAGAGCTGGAAAAACCGACACGAAAAAAAGATTACGACAGTATCAGATGGTATCTGGCGCATAAAAATGTAAATGTTTTTGTTGATCATTCTAAAACCTGGTTTGTCGAGTTCAGAACTCCCTGTGACAAGATGAATGTAGAAAAAAGATGTACAATATATAAAACACGACCCTCAATATGCAGAGATCATGGAGATTTTGAAGGTTCCTGTGAATTTTACGACACGCCATATAAAGAGTATTTTTCCACTGTAAGGGAGTTTGAAAAGTATCTGGAAAATAAAAAAATTGACTGGAAGTTTAAGTTTTTCAGCAAATGAAAGCAGTAATTATTCCTGAATATTATTTTTAGACTAAAAAACAAATAATATATATCCCCGCCGCCTTCGGCGGCGCGGATAATAAAACTTTTTTAACTTTTGTAAAGTTAAGGAATAAATACTTAAATGAAAGGTGTAATTTAGACTGCTTTCATTATAAAGTAATAGGTTAAAAAAACCGATTATATAAGTATGAAAAGTATATTTAAAACAATCAGTCTATTGATAATGATACAGCTCATTCTGATTCAGGCTGTTTACTCTTATGAAAAAATGAGTGATCCTATTGAGAACTCCTATATAATCAACAATCTTAAAATGGATAGTGATATTGATCCTACATCGGCAGATGAAGAATCATCTGCAGGTGAAATTTTATTTGATGACTCTTTCCACGACAGTTTTCCGCAGAAAAAAAATATTAAAACAGCTATAAAACCGCAAAACATATTAAAAAAAATGAAAAGCTCCGATAAAAGACTCCATTTTAAAGAATACAGAGTTAAACGTAATGAAAATCTCTGGGCAATTGCTAAAAGGTCGGAAATCAGCTTAAAGCAGCTCATTGAGATAAATAATATCTCTAATCCGGAATTTATCAAAGAGAATGATGTAATTCTTGTCCCTTCACGAAGAGGTATTTTTTACACCATAAAAAGAGGGGATACTCTCACCGGGATATCAGACAGATATAATACAGAAATTGATATAATAGCTGAACATAATAATATTGACGGTAAAAAAATAATAGCCGGTAAAAAAATATTTCTCCCCGATGCAGAAGAGCTTATAATTAAACCTGTCATAATAAAAAATCCTCAGGAAAAAAAGCTGACTCCTGTTGAAAAAATAGCACTGCCGATAAATAACGAAAAAAAATCACGAAGTGAAAAAGTTGTATTATCATGGCCCATGCGAGGTCCTATTACATCCGGTTTCGGAGTAAGAACTCATCCATTTTCCGGTGACAGAAAATTTCACTGCGGACTCGATATTGGCGCCGAAGAGGGTACCGTTGTCAGAGCTGCCGGTGAGGGAAAAGTTATATTCAGCGGATGGAAAGAAGCATACGGGAATATGATTGTCATATCTCATAAGAATAACTATCTTACTATTTATGCTCACAATGATAAGAATCTTGTAGATGTTAATGAAACAATAAGTAAAGGCCAGAAAATAGCTCTATCAGGAAAAACCGGAGCTGTAACCGGTGCCCATCTTCATTTTGAGATAAGAAAAGGGATTGTTCCCCTGAATCCATTAAGGATATTAAAATAATGTATATAAAAAAGTTTAAATTTGTCTTTTCATTTACTTTTATTCTTTATCTTTCACTGCCGGTTAATGGCAATTTAAAATATGAAAGTGAAAACCTTAAAATGAAAATATATTTTTCATACAGTGATAAGGTCGGACAGGATGCAGTTATAAAAGGCAAAATCATATCAATTTCAACAAGTGAAATTCCCCCTGAAAACGAATTATCCGGCGTAATTCAGGATAGAACAAAAGTAACGGTAAGACTCATTGATAGAGAGGGGCTTCATTCTGACAACACGCTCTATGTTATAGATCCCAACAATCTTGTTGTATCCAAATTGAAAGTGAAGTACATCTTCGACAACAAAACTCTGGGGAACATGCTCATAGGTTACGGTAATTTTTCCTTGAGTAATAACGGTTATCGAGTTGTCAAAGCTGTGTCAGATCACAAAGCCGGTGATTCCTATATCTACAAAACACGCGGAGATTATTACTATAGAACAGGCGATAAGGGTAAAGCAATTGCCGAATATAAAAAAGCCATAGAAATGGACAGGGATAATCCGAATCCCCGACTTGCTCTCGGGCTGGTTTACTACAAGGATCAGATTTATAATTTCGCTTACGCCGAATTGTCGGCAGCGTATAAAAGCATCAGCAGTTTATATGATAATGAAGACCGTTTTATGCTTCTTAAATCCCTCGCAGAGATAAGGGAAATTGAAGCATATAAAAATGTTAATCTCTTTGAAAACAGGGTTAAATTCAGAAGTGAAGGGATTAAATACTGCAAAGAAGCTCTAAAAATTAATAAAAATTCTGTTGAAGTAAACTACCTTCTTGGAGAGTTTTACTATCGTAAAATCGGCAGTGCAACCGAAGATGATAAGCTTGCAAGGGATATGTTCTTGAAAGTGGTTGAACTCGATGAATCTCACTCACAGGCAAATATGAGGCTGTCAGAACTTTATCTGAAGCATAATAATAAAGAGAAAGGGATGTATTACGCAAAAAAAGCTGCTGAATCTGATCCATCCAACCGGAAAGCGCTGGAAATTATTAAGCCTTACGAATAATCAGGATAATACTTTCTTGACATTTAAATCTTATAGTAATAAACATATATACGGAAAAGGTATATGTTTATATTTATATTATTAATTACTCTCTCATTTTCTTTCTGCCTGCAGATTCTGGTGATCATTCAATATCTTTCTACAAAAAGTGAAAGTTATTACAGAACATTTCTGGGCACTTTTATCATTAATACAGTACTAATGGTTGTCACAAGTATTTCACTTTTCCGGGATTCATCAGACCTGGCATCCATCGATCTTAAACTTATACTGTGGATCGTATCGGGTTTCGTTCTGATATTTATAATTTTTTTAAAGGTAAGCACAATTGTTAAAATTTACAAAAGATCAAAGGACCCGCTGTTTTACTCTATCAATTTTTTCGGTAAAAAAGTATACGAAAAAGGGATTGTTAAACCCCATGAGTTTTTAACTCTTGTTTTTACAATGCCGTTCTTCCTTATGGTTGGTGCTTATTTTCTTGCCAGACTGATTAATATACTGCTCTACGGTCACCTGTGACCCTTTACAAGCCTGCCTATCACCTCAATATGATGAGTACAAGGGAACATGTCTATTAAGGTAATATCGCTTAAAATATAGCCGTTTTTAAAAAAATCTGCAATATCACGGGAAAAAGTTGAGGGATTACACGAAACATATACTATCACTTCAGGATTAATAGCATTTATTGTCCTTCTCCCTTTTTTTGATATCCCGGCTCTGGGGGGATCAATGACCACGGTTTTAACATTCAATTTAACAGGATTAATTTCCGATTCGGATAGAGGATAAAATTTCAGATTGCTGCAATTGTTAAAAGAAGCATTAATCTGCGCAGATTTTATACTTTTTTTATCGATATCGTAACCTGTACCCGATAAAGCTGCCTTCGAAAGAGGTACTGCAAAAAAACCGCAACCGCAGCAGATATCCGCAAACTCATCAAGCTCTGTTAAGTCACTGTAACTGCACACGATCTCCGACATTTTTTCTCTTAAATATTTATTGCTCTGAAAGAAACTATTTATATCTCTTTTAAAGTAACAATTACCTGTTTTCTCTTCAATTATACCCGGGTTATCAATGTCATAAAAAAAGTTCCCTTTCCAATCCTCTGCAATTTTCAGTTCACGATCCATATTTTTTATTTCAGAAGTATTAAGACCATTAATCAGCTTCTGTGAGAGCAGCATACATCCCGATTCAGGGAATTGGACAATATCATTGCTGTTCTTCCCGTAGAATCCGCAGAATTGACCGCTGCATTTAACACTGGAGTGGCTCCTGTAATGAAACCGGTCCCCTGTAATAATTTTTATTTCAGGAGCATTTTCCAGGGATGCGATTCGCTTCAGCTGATCTATTAAAATTATTTTTTTAAAATCGATTTCATCGGAATAACTTAAATTCTGATAAGTGCAGCCTCCGCATATTCCGAAATTCGGGCATGGAGGATCAACTCTCTTATTTGAAGGCTTAATTATCTCTTTATATGAAGCAAATGAGAAGCTTTTTCTATCATCATAAATTTCGATTTCAAGTTCATCACCCGGCAGAGCATAGTCAACAAATACAGCTTTACCATCAACTCTGCCGACACCATAACCGCCATAAGCGATATTATCTATAACTATCTTCACTTTGGTATTCCATTGAATAAGGATTAAAAAATCTAATTGACTTTATATTTCGATGCTTATTAAATTAATAATTATACAGGAAGGATAATCCATGCAAGGTCATAAAAAGTCAATATCATTGATTGTTTTTTTTATTTTTATAATTTCATGTAAGATAAGTACTAACACTGAAAAAGAACCGAATAATACTTTCGCCAATGCGAATAAAATATCTATTAATAATGAAATTACCGGTTACCTGGAAAGTGAAAATGACACAGACTGTTTTATCGTTGACGTGGATCAGGAGCAGATCCTTAAAATAGCACTAAGCGGAATTAAGGGAGTAAACCATGCTGTAAGTATTTACAGAAATGAAAATCCCGGACCAGTACTGATTAAAGTTATAGATGATAACCGTAAATCCTCTCCTGAAACCTTTGCCAATCTGTATGTCGAACCGGGACAGTACTTTTTTACAATAAGTCATGGTTCCAGAGATATAAAAAAGGGTAATACGGAAACACCCTATAAACTCAATATTACTTCAAGATCCTATCTTAATGAAGAGAAAGAACCGGACGACACAATTTTCTCAGCAACTGAAATTTCTGATAAGTCTATTATTATCGGATACTTCTCTCCAGCTCAAAACACTATGAATAATGATCCTAAAACTAAAATGCAGGAGCTGGATTTTTTTAAATTCAATATCAGCATTACTGACAACATACCTGTTTTAATAAATGTAAGATTAACGGGAGTGACCGGTGTAGATTCAGTATTATCCCTTCTGACCGGCACCATGGAAGAACTCCACATTGCCGATAATGCGGGATCAAGTGAGAGCGAGATGATTTCTGATTTCGGGATTAAAGAATCGGGAACATATTATATCCGGGTAAGTTCTAAAAATTTTCTGGTCAATCACGAGATCCCCTACGAGCTTACTCTTGAGTATAAGCAATATGATCAAAATTCAGAACTGGAATCAAATAACAGTTTTGATAAATCAAACCTGATATTAAACAATATAATCACTGGCAGAATAAGTAATTCCGGAGATTCTGATTTTTTTCATTTTGTACCGCAGTTTAAAAACAGGTTCTATAAAGCAACTTGCAGCGGAGCATCAGGACTTGATATTGTTATGACCATTTATGATAATAATCATAATAAGCTCTTTGAAATAAATAATTCGGGAGCAGGTGAGCCTGAGAAAATACCGTATTTTATGGTTAAAAACCCTATTTATATATCAGTTACAGCCCTGTCGTTATCATCCCCCGAATCGGAATACACACTTGCACTTGAACAGTATGATTCTAACGAAATACTTGAGGTTGAACCGAATAATTCAAAAAACACAGCAAACATATTAAATAACAGAATAACCGGTTTTATTACATACAGAAACGATATTGATTACTATCTTCTGAAATTTACAGAGAAGCAGAGAGTGAAACTTACCGTTCGGGGAGTAAAAAACGGACGGATAAAAATATCTACAACGGATCCTTTAGGTTTCATAATCAAATCGAAAGAGATAAATGCCGATGAAGAGGTATCATTTAATGAAATATTTGATAAAAAAGGTTTTCTTATAGTAGAGTCTGCTGTTCCGGATTTTGAATTCCCCTATACTATTACCGTCGAGGAGTTACAATGAAAATTATTTCATTTTTGATGTCAGTTACTACATGCTTTTTAATTACAGGATGCAGTACTCCAGGTAAAGAGATTATAAAAAAAGAAAAAAGTGAATTCAATTTTTACATCTCCATTTACGACTCCGATATTGATAATCCGGAAAATGACAGAAGATGCTATTACATGATATATATCAATAAGCTCGATTCAGGGAGAACAACCACAGGTCTGGAGTCTCAGAAGAAACAGTTTGAAACTGTTCTTCCGGCAAACCGACATCTGATAAAAGTTGAAAAATGGGTTTTAAATGAAAATCTGGGGCGATATGTGAAGATGAACAATATCGATCAGCCGAAGCCTGATTTTATTTATATCAATATTGAAGAGGATAAAGTTGTACGTGTAAACTTAAAGTCCTCTAAATCAGGAACAGCTTTTTACAGCGTTATTGCAGAATAATAAAACCGGGTATTACCCCGGTTCTTTTATCTATTTTTTAGCTAGAGCTCCATTTTTCGCGTAGAAGTTTTTTACAACCTGAAAAGGTACATCATAGTCCTGTCTTGCATTCCATAACAGATAACCTTTAATACCGGCATCATGAGTGGCCTGAATCTGGTCTTTTATATATTTATCATAAGGAATATCATAAAGCTTCATTCTGAAAGCCTGAATCCATGTAACAATTTCCGCGTTACCCCCACGCTCTTTCGCTTTCTTCGATGTCTGAAAAACTGTAAAATAAGGATCAGTCTGAAGTTTTTTGCTCCATGTATAATGAGAGGGGTAAGCCATGGGACAGATTATATCTGAAACTTTCGCAAGACTCTCCATCTTCTGACCTATAATATCATCCTGATTCAATGGTATACGGCCGAATATATCAACTGCAATTTTTACATTATAATCTTTAAGCTGCTCTTTTGCTCTGGTAATAAAACTCTCAATGAAGGCGTATCTCTCTTTATTGCTTAAATGTTTGTTAGAGCTTGAATCATTAAATCTGATATAATCAAACTGAATTTCATTAAAACCGTTTTTACAGGCACTTTCGGCAATATCAAGTTTGTCTTTCAGATATTCTTCAGTAACCGGCCAGTTTTTCAGCCCATCGGGAAAGATTACAACACGTGCAATGGGATGTATTCCGTTATCTTTGCAGTACTGAACATTTTCAGCAGGTACTATACATTTAGCATATTTAGCACTCTGAACATCAAGAACAAAGGCATTTATATTGGAAGCTTTGGATCTTTCTACAAACTCTTTAAGTTTCGGCATACTATTGGCAGACGTAACAGTTAAATAAATTCCGCGGTAGAAATCAGGGAACTTGTAATTACGATCTGGAGTTACCGTTTTTGTTTCACCCTTTATAAGAGTGGTTGTACCGTCGGTCTTTACATTTTCAGCATTAATATAGTTTATAGTAATTGTGCCTGCGGCAAACAATACTACAACAACTGAAAATATGATAAGGATTTTCTTCATAATTAACCTCAAAAATTATCTCATTTATTGATTTATCGACAGAATAGAAATACAACGTTCAGATTTTATTGATCTTTTGTCAAAATTTATTTATTCTGTTATTGACATCAGTAATTAAAGGCGGGGTAGCAAATTATTTTCGGGGATGCGTATGCTCCGCATACGATGGGAGTGGTGAATTGCGGGGCAACGCCCCGTAATTCACCATTTCAGGCACAACGCAAAGCGATTTGCCCCTAAAAATAAACCGCTACCGAAGGCGACGGGGATAATGGAGCTTTTTTACTTCAGAAAAGTTAAGGAAGAATCACTTAATTGTTTTTAACAAAATCTCAATTTTTAATCATATAATATACATAATATAGAATGGTAAAACACCTTGTACCTTGAAAAAGATATAATAGAAAAAGTAAGAGAGAGTGTCCGAATTGAAGATCTGGCACTAAGATATATCCCCTCCCTGAAGAAAAAAGGGAGAAATTACACCGGTTTGTGTCCGTTTCATAAGGAGAAAACCCCGTCATTCTCAATATCTCCGGATAAACAGATATTCCAGTGTTTCGGATGTAATACGGGCGGAAATATTTTCACTTTTATAGCCAAAATAGAAAACATCGGATTTGTTGAGAGTGTTAAGCGTATTGCAGATATTGCCGGAATTGTAATAGATGATAAAGCTGATGAATCATCAGCTGTTATCCCGGCAATCAGAAGAATTAATAAATATGCCATGAGCTTCTATCAAGCGTATCTTTCCTCAGGAGAGGGGGCCGCGGGAAAAAACTATCTTAAAAACAGAGGTGTCTCTGAAGAAGCAATTGCTTCATTTAAACTTGGATTTTCCCCCGATTCGTGGGATAGATTAAGTTTAAATCTGAAAAAAAATAAAGCAGACCTTGAACTTGCAGATAAAATCGGTCTTATAGGTAAATCCCAGAAGTATCAGGGGAGTTATTACGATAAATTCCGGAATAGAGTTATTTTCCCGATTTTTGACAGGAGCAACAACGTAATAGCTTTCGGAGGGCGAGCCATTACCAGTGAGAATCAGCCTAAGTATCTCAACTCTCCGGAATCGGAAGTATACCAGAAAAGATCAATTTTATACGGATTAAATTTTGCTCAAAATGAAATTAAAGAATTAGACCGGGCGATTATAGTCGAAGGTTATCTGGATGTAATCGGATGTCACCAGAACGGCATAACCAATGTCGTGGCGCCTCTGGGTACAGCTCTCACCGAAAGTCATCTGAAAATACTTTCGCAGATATGCAACGAAGTAATAATGCTCTTTGATTCAGATTCAGCCGGAATTAATGCTTCTTTGAAATCAATTGAGACATCTAAACTGTTTAACATCGATATTAAAATTGCCATACTCCCGCAGGATGACCCCTTTGACTTCATAATAAAAAAAGGTGTTCGCGAACTCATGGCTGTAATCGATTCAGCTGAAAAACCTGTGGATTTTAAAATCCGCACAGTCCTTGAAAAAAACCGGGGCAAAGACAACATAGGTATTCTTGGTGAACTATTTGAAATTATCCGTAATATCTCTAATTCTGATGATCCTGCAAGATCAATTGAGTCGGAAAAAAGACTTCACCTGAGAGTGCTTAGCCAGACTCTGAACATTCAGGAAGAGGCGCTGATTGCCGATTATGAAAGATTTACAAAGGGTGAGAGAAGGGATCAGACTGAAAAAAGAAAGAATGCACCGGCAATCCCTTATGAAACAAGAGCCTATAGAGATCTTATCCATTTACTGGTTCATTATCCCGAAATCACAGGTGACGTCTTAATAGATTTTTCACCTGATGAGATAACTGATCCGCTTGCGAATACTATTTTTTCTGCAATTTCAAAATTGTATAATTCAGAAAATGAACTTAGAATAGATAAAATATTTGACTTTTTCCCTAAAGGATTAGAAATGGACTTTTTGAATAGTGCAATTCAAAATGAAGCATCAGTTGAAGATCCGAAAGCCGCGTACACAGAAATTTATGTTAACTTAAAATTACACAACATCAATAAAAAAATTACTGAATATGTAGAAAAAGTCAAAAAATCCGGTAGTGACAGGCTGGAATATCTAGCTGAAATAGAAATCCTAAGACGTGAAAAAGAAAAACTCTCTAGCTACATTTACAACAGAGGATCTATAAAAAACAAATAGCAAAGCTGTTTAAATGTAAAAGTAACGATCAAAATCTTATATAGCAGGTTAATAAACAGAATATGAGCAAAAGTGATCTGGTAATTGAAAACATTGCAGAAGTAAAAAAACTGATAGAAATTGGTAAAGCAAACAATGAAGTAACTTATGATGAAATAAATGAAACTCTCCCCGATAAACTCCTGAATTCAGAAAAAATAGATGATATATTCATTTTATTGAATCAGATGGGAATTGAAGTAGTTGAAGAATCAACAAAAAAAGCATCACCTGAAGTTACGACCAAGAAGAAGGCCGCTCCATCAAGAAAATCATCATCGGCATCTGAGGACACTTCCCATGTTGATGATCCGATCAGACTATATCTGAAAGAAATTGGACGGGTTTCTCTTCTTTCCGGCGAGCAGGAGGTTGATCTTGCAAAAAGGATAGAAGAGGGTGAAATACTTATAGAAAAAGCGGTTATTACATCAACCCTTCTTACTAATGAGTTAATTAAAAATCACTCAAAAGTAACCAGCGGAAAAATTAAACTGACTGAAATTCTTAGAATCAACAGATTATACTATTTTTCATCGATAGATTTAACGAGTCTTGATATCAAATATAATGAAAAAATGAAGACAATAATTGAAGAAGATTCCAAGATAATAAAACTGCAGAATAAAATTAAAAGATATGAAGAAGACTCAGTAGAATCTGAAAAAATCAAAGAAGATATTTTAAAATCAAAAGTTAAAATCAGACAGTCAATCGAAGAGCTTGAGATAAGTGAAGATGAAATAAGCAAGCTGTCTCACAAAATTCAATCTATGGTGAAAAGAATCGATGAAACCTACAGGTTTTTCAAAGAGATTGAACAGATATACAGCAAAGATATAAAAGAACTTAAACACTACGCAAGAAAAGTTGAGAAAGACGAAGATATAGATCAGATCATTAAAGAACTGAACCTTCAGGATAAAGATGAACTTCTTGAAATAGTAAAGGATGTAAGAAATAACGAGAGAAAAATCAGACGTATCGAGCAGGAAGCAGGAGCTGATGCGGATGATATTCTCGAGTGGGGCAAGCAGATATCCTACGGCCAAAGAAAGATTCAGAGAGCAAAAAAAGAGCTTATAAATGCAAACCTGAGACTTGTTGTATCTATTGCGAAAAAATACGCCAATAGAGGGATGCATTTCTTTGACCTTATTCAGGAGGGTAATATCGGCCTGATTAAAGCTGTTGATAAATTTGAATACCGGAAAGGGTATAAATTCTCCACATATGCCACTTGGTGGATAAGACAGGCCATTACCCGTGCCATTTCTGATCAGGCAAGAACCATCCGTGTCCCTGTTCATATGATTGAACAGATCAACAAGGTTATGAGAGAAACAAGACTATTTCAGCAGGAATTCGGTAGAGAACCGAATCCTGAAGAACTAGCAGACAGACTCGGCTGGCCGGTCTCTAAAGTAAAAGCCGTAAAGAATGTTGCCCGTGAACCTATATCACTGGAAACTCCCGTAGGGGAAGAGGAGGATTCACTCCTTGGTGATTTCATTGAAGATAAAGATGTAGATTCTCCAGCTAATACAGCTGCGCATAGATTATTGAATGAACAGATAGTTTCTGTTTTAAATACTCTCCCTGCAAGAGAACAGAAAGTAATAAGAATGAGATTCGGACTCGATGACGGATATTCTCACACTCTTGAAGAGGTCGGATACGTTTTCAAGGTTACCAGAGAGCGGATAAGACAGATCGAAGCGAAGGCTTTAAGAAGATTACGCCATCCCACCAGAGCTAGAAAACTGAAAGATTACCTGGATTATATGTAATATAAAGGGGCCGTCAGGGCCCCTTTAACTTGATTCTATTACGTAAATAGTATAAATTAGATTTATGAATTAAATGTATAAATTATAAGTAATTATTCTTTAATAAAATTTTTAGAGTAAAAAACAAAATAATTTTATCCCCGCCGCCTTCGGCGCCGGGGATAAAAGGTCTTTTACTTTAGAAAAGTTAAAAAATAAATACTGAAAAATTATAAGTAATTGGAATTCAATTAAAACAGTATACAATGCCAGAAAGATATAACAAGATAAAACAGATAACAATTATCGGCGCCGGATCCTGGGGTACGGCTATTGCGAAAGTTATAGCTGAAAATAACCCGGGAACTATTGTCCTCATGTGGTCTTACGAAAAATCGACTGCAAACTCTATCAATATAAAAAATCTGAATAGTGAATTTCTACCCGGAATAAAGCTGCCTTACAATATTAAAGCAACCACTCATCTCCGCGAATCTTTAGTTAATACAGATGGTATAATCATCGCGACGCCATCTAAGGTCACGCCAGATACAATACAGAAAATATCAAAATTTTTAAAAGATGAAGTACCTATTGCTTATCTGACTAAAGGTTTTTGTAAAATAAATAATGAAATACTGACAATATCACAAACGATATCCAGGCTTTTCCCGAAATACAGCGGCAGAATTGTCGGTATATCAGGACCGAGTCATGCAGAAGAGGTTGTCAGATACTACCACACTACACTAAGCGTAGCAGGTCACAACCTTAAAGACAGAAATTTCTTTTCAAAGCTTCTGAATTGTGATTACATTCAATGCAGAGAAACAGAGGACATCATAGGGGTTGACCTTGGCGGCACATTGAAAAATCCCGCTGCAATTGCCGCAGGAATAATAAATATGCTGCCGAAATGCGGCGACAATCTCGAGGGAGCCCTTATTGCAGAATCATTAAAGGAGATGATTAAACTGGGAAAATTCCTGGGTGCAGAAGTTGATACAATTATTGATATATCCGGAACAGGCGACCTTGTTGCAACAGCATTGAGTGATCACAGCAGAAACAGAAGATTTGGCAAGGACATTGCAAAACAGATTCAGGAAAAGGGGACTATTCTATCCTGGTCTGATAAATTCTACCTTCGTTTTAAGCCGGAATATGTTCTTGAAAAAATGAGTGAGAAGCTTCATTATCTCGCGGAGGGTGCCTATGCAATTGAACCACTGATTGAACTAGCTGAAAAAAATAACATATCTATACCGGTTTACAGATCTCTTTATGAAGTTCTCCTTAATAAAAAAGAACCGTCTCTGCTGATCGAAACTATTAAAAATCCTGATAATTTTGCTGAAATTTATAATAACGCAAAAATTCATATAAAGGATAAGAAGAAAGGACTGGAAAAACTTAAAGGTAAAGCTTTTAAAAAACTGATATTAAACGGTATAATTTCAAAATTAGAAAGCAATTCAATATCTCCGGATTCTGAAAACGACATTATAAACAATCTGAAAAGCAATCTTATTTTAAGCAGAACTCAGAATATATTTCTGTTTAAAAATGAAGAAAAACTTATCACTGAGATAAAGCCAAATAACGCAAAAAAAACATTAAAAAAAATAATCAAACTATATCTTACTGAAACAATTGATCATTACAGCCCGCTATATTATCATTTTTTTATTAAATTTCTAACAATTAAATACTTCTGGATGAAACTTACAGGGAACAGGAACAGAATAACTATCACCGGAGATTTTCACAATCTGCATAGTTTAAGAAACAGCGTTAATACTATTTACACTGCCAAGCATAAAAATATAAACGACTGCATCTATTATTCATACGGGATAAGTAAATTTATTCTTCCTGTGCCGAGGTTCTTTGTTCCTTCGGAGATTCTGACAAACAAATTCATGAAGTATCTGGTCCGTAAAAGCGGCGGATTTATTGTCCATCAATCAAAACTGAATAATACTTTATATCTTGAATGCATTATGGAATATCTGTCAATCCTTGCCGGACACGGTGTCCCTTTTTTATACTTCCCGGAGCTGCAGGGAACTGATTCACCACTTCTGGCACCAAATGATAAATTCTTTAAGATGTTAAACAGTGTAATGTTTAAGGAGACGACAGAAGTTGTGCTTATTCCATCTGAAATAACCTACACAAGCAGAATGGATGAAGCAGAGACAAAAGACCTGTTTACTGAACCTGTTGGTATAAATTTTTCTACGCCTGTTTTTTTATCTGAATATACAAGGCAATCAAGTTCTGATATACCCATATCAGAACTTATACATAAAATATGGATTCTGGATGAAATAATTCTTCCTCATTATATAATTTGCGGAATACTGTATGAAAATGATTACACCGTTAAAGCTTCTAAATTGAAAAAGATGATTTATTCATATATTGCGGATAACAGAATTATCATAAATAAATCAGATAAAACCATTATGAATGAGGGATTAAAAGTTTTACAGAAAAATTCAATTATAGTAAGGAAAGATGATTTCTACATTGGCCTGAAAAATGATGTGATTAAAAAATTTGCTGATTTTATAAAAATTAAAGAAACTGTTAAATTAGACAATGCCGATTAGTTTTTTTCTTTCGCCAGCGCCGAAGGTAGTATGAAGAGTCAGTCCTTTAACTTAACTTTGAAAATAGGGTTAAGAAATTAACATTTATAAAAATTAATTACACCGGATTATTAATTATAAATATTGTTTCAAATATATCATATATAGATTTATTCTCATGAGGTATCTTTATACAGCGGTGCTGCAGGACTACACCCTTATAGCTGAAATCAATAACATTCCTGTTGTTTAAATCTGAAAATCTTATCTGTTGAGATGTGACGGAAGGGGCTATGACTATATACTCCGACAGGGAAAACCGGAAAATTGATGCGTTCTCTCCGAAAACCTCAGTTAGCTTTATTTTTATTGCTTCAGACAATTCTATTATGATCTCCAAACCCATTTTAAGAAAAAAATCATAAATATTCTCAAACTTAAAAAGATAAAACTCTGAATCTACAACATCAGTTGTTGAAAGATAACTATTTATACCAATTACTGTATCTTCAAATAAATCATTATACATTGAAACTCTTGATACAGCTGTTGATCTTACAATGTCCATAATAATATCTGAAAGCATATGGAATTTACTCGGCTTAAAAAAAACCGACTCTGTAATTGTTAAAATTGTATAAACACCTTTCTCAATTTCCATAGACTCATAAAAAATTCTATAACTGTTGCCTTTGATTTTCAGACTTTCAGTATTTTTATAGAACTCAATATCAGTTTTATGCAGAAGATTAAACTCATCCAGAATAAAATCTGAACCTGCAGATTCAATAATCTGCATCTGTCCCGATTTTATTACAAAAAGCATTGTGAAATCAGAAAAATTTTTTATATTAAAAGTAACAATCAGATTTTTAATCAGACTATTATCTGTGCCCGGGTTTATAGTAATTAAAGATGATATCTCTGATTCTGCTTCTTTCAGTAAACCGGAGATATTAGACCTGTTGAAATTGTTATCCCTGATTGAAGATCTGATTCCATTCAGTTGAGATAGTATTTTGTCTTTTGATGTCATCATTTATCCTTAATTGTTTAATTCAATTGCTTAAATTTACTCGCAATATTCAAAGCATGCGTATAAATTCTGAAAGATCCGGTAAAAATTATCATTTCATCAGGTAAACATGCATTTCTGATTATTTCAAGAATAATATTTTCGTCAGCAATTATCTTTTTAAATTGACCAGGCTCAGGGATAAAAGCTCTTTCATCATCTAAAATATAATAGTAAGTATCCGAATTTTTAAACAAATTTAAAGTTTGATTTTCCGCTTTATCCTTCATCAGTGATAAAATTATTTTTTTCTTTTTCCCGGGGTAGAAAACTTCTAATCCCGAAAAAAGATTATTAAGTGATTCAAAATTATGCGCCGGATCAAATACAATAAAAGGTTTTAAACATAACTTCTGAAACCTCCCGGGAACTTCAACATCCTTAAGGCATGAATATATTATATCTTGTGTTATAAGAGAAAAATCACCTCTTTGAAGATATAATACCGCGGTAATCGCCAAAGCTGAATTTTTAACCTGATGAATCGGAAAAAGTGATAAACAGATTCCGGGAAGGTCGGTCTCACCTGAATTATAATCAAATTGAAAATATTCATTTTCCCGAATTATATTGTTAGTGAAAAAGTCTCTGTTATAAACAGTAAGTTCAGAATTCATCTGCACGGCAGATTCAGCAATAACGGTAAGAATCTCAGGCCGGGTATTTGATGTAACCACGGGGATTCCCGGTTTAATTATACCGCATTTCTCCCTGGCAATAGCTTCTATACTATTTCCGAGAATCTGTACGTGATCAAGAGAAATATCTGTTATAACTGATATTTCCGGAATAATAATATTTGTTGAATCGAGGCGTCCGCCAAGTCCGGTTTCAATAACAGCAATATCAACATTCTCATCACTAAAGTATTTAAAGGCTGCGGCTGTTAATACATCAAAGTAAGTGGGCGTAATGGTGCCGGAATCTGAAAACCGGTCAATTTCACTTATATAGCGATATAATAACTCTTCATCAATATCCTTTAAATTGATTTTAATTCTTTCATTTATTGTATGAAGATGTGGAGATATATAAAGTCCTGTTTTATATCCGGATTTCTGTAAAATTGAAGCAATCATAAAAGCAGTTGAACCTTTTCCATTTGTACCAGCAATATGTAATGACTTGAAATTTTTTTGCGGATTCTTAAGATGACTTAAAAGTGAAATAATGCCATCAAGTGAATAATTAGAAATATTTACTTTTTTTTCATTGTTTAAATATTTATTTAAAATATCATTGATCATAATGTTCTCTAATTTCCTTTAAGATCTCATGTACCTGCTCATAAACCGGTTGTATTATATTTCTGATTTATGAGCAGATAACTCTTATTACATTTATTCCTTGTGTTTTATTTGCAAGATATTATTTATTATATTTACGGAGACTCTGCATGAAAAAAACAGGTGTAATTTTAAATCCCGGCGCAAAAAAATTCAGGACAGGAAGAGATTCAATATCCTCTTATTCAAAATATAATTCTGATAAAGTTTTTGTTTCAGCTCCTCAAAGTGTAGAAGATCTTAAGGCTATAGCGGAACAATATAAGAAAGAAAAAATAGATTATCTATGCATTGGCGGGGGGGATGGGACAATTCACCTTGTATTGAGTGAACTTGTAAATGTTTATCATCCGGAGCAGGTTCCGCCGGTACTTATACTTAAAGGGGGCACAATGAATAATATTGCCCGAACCGTAAAGAATAAAGGGGAGGGTTCCGGCATATTAAAACGGTTAATAAAAAAAATTGAAAAAAATGAAATAATCCAAACAAAAGAACGTTTAACAATCAAAGTGAATAATAAATTCTGCTTTCTTTTCGGTACAGGTTTCATAACAAACTTCCTTGAAAAAGTTTATTCCGGTACTGAAAAAGGTTTTCTCCGGAACCTGCAGGTAGGCTTCATGGCAATAAAAGAAGTTTTTAAGAATGTTAAAAACTGTGAAATTATAAAATTAACCGAACAGGCTGTATTTATTGATAATAAAAAAATACTAATTAATCCTGTTTCAGGAATTCTTGCAGGGACAGTTGAGCATATCGGCATGGGTTTTTCCCCTTTGAAAGATGCAGTACGGGGTGACGGCACTTTTCAGATTATAATTCTCGGCCTGCCTGCGTCAAAAATAATGCTGAATTTAAATAAGCTTAGAACAGGTAAGAAAATAAAATCGCCTAAATATTCAAATCTCTCGGGAAAATCAATACATATAAAACATAAAGGTACTTTCACATATACCATGGATGGAGAGATATATACGGCAGAAAATGAATTAAAAATTGAATCGGGACCTATCATAAGGCTTGTGAAAATATAATTACGTAAAAGAATACTGCCAGCAGTATATAATTCAGATCAATTATAAATTCATACCTGAGAGAAATAAGATAATCGGTCTTCTGTATTTTTTTAAGCAAAAGCGTATAATATAGAGTGCATAACAAGAGTATAATAAAAACAGATTTTCCTGCTGCTATAGAAATCCCTGCGAAAACCATTGAACTGATAATTATAATTAAATATGTCATATTGATAACATTTCTCACACCAAGCCAGGTTGGGAGAGTGTCTCTGCCAAGAATTAAATCACCCTGAAATGCTGCAAAATCAATAATTAAATGACGGGTAAAAACGAATACAAAAAAGAAGAGGGAGGATGATAGATATATTTCCCATGGAACTCCATTTCTGAAATAAGGAATTATTATTACAACCACAAGCCAGCCGAGTCCTGTTATAATTTTAGTATTATAAAGCTTTTTTAAAAATCCTGAATTCGTCTTTTTTATGATTTTTTTAATTACAGAAGTGGAGTAAACTAAACCGAACAGGTACGGGACAAGAATCAGAATAGCAAGTGATGGGAAAATTTTCATCGCAAGATATATTGATACAAAAAATAATATTATTGATGTCATAAGTAAATATGAACCGTATTTTTCATAAATCTGATATTTATAGGAGTTACTTTTAATCAGAAAACCTCTGTCCAGATAATTATTTACGGAATACATTACAAAAATATAAAATGAAGCAATTACCCCATACCTTATATCCAGAGCTATCCCGGCGTAGAGTTGAGCCAGCAGAACCATAAATAACGAGGCAAGAGACGAAACAATATTGCTCCTGATCAGCAATTCTATTAAGTGTTTAAATGATTTAACAATAAAATTGCTGCTTTCACTTTTTATAATATAAAGTTTCTCAAGTACATTATTAATAATCCAGCCTGGAGTAGAAGCCCCTGCTGTAACAAGTACATATTTGCTCTCCTTAAAATCATCTTTTTTTAATTCGGCATCTGTCTCTATATGAAATGTTTTTACACCGCTATCTACACCAATCTTAACAAGACGGGATGTATTAGCCGAGTTTTTACCCCCCACAACCACAAGAGTATCAATACCTTTTTTTATCGCATTTTTTACGTCATCCTGTCTTAGCCTTGTTGAATCACAGATGGTATCAATTACATATACATTATTAATTTTCTTTGAAATTTCCGCTACAAGCTGATCAAATTGATCTCTTTCATGTGTTGTCTGGGAAACAACAATATATTTTTTTGCAGATTCAATGCCATCTATATCGGCAGCATCGGATACAATGTGCACTCCGGCCCGGGCATAACTTTTTAATCCGACTACCTCAGCATGGTTCCTGTCACCGATAATTATCGTATAGTATCCTTCACCTGAATATTTCTTTATAATAGATTGGACCCTGGCCACCCTGGAACAGGTAAGGTTAATTGTACGAAGGGCACTGCTCCGGATTCTTTTATTCTCATCAACTGGTATACCATGAGTTCGAATAGCTATCTGTCTGTTTTCAAGTGTATCAAGAGAATTTATTGTTATAAGACCTCTGTTTTTTAAAACCTCTATAGTCTGAGGATTATGAATTAAAGGTCCATACATATATATCTTTTCTTCCGAAGAATTCAGTTCATCTACAATTCTAAGCAGAGCTTTCCTTACGCCCATGCAGAATCCTGAATTTTTTGCCATTTCAATTTTCATTTTTATCAGCCCGGTTTAACGCAAGCTCGGGTCTTCCTAGCGTGCCTTTGATTTTTAAAGTTAAAACATTATCTTTAATATAAGCACCCAGAAGATCTCTGTATTGATCAATTATTGATGATTCAGAATCAAGATTAACTGTTATATTAAGTTTTGAATTATTAGTAATATTTGATAACTCTATTGTGCCTGAAATATCACATGAAAGATCATTTCCTGATAATTTGAAAACATTAAGACTGATAGTCCCATTTGTAATTTTTGAATCTAAATTACCGCTTTGAATATTTATTGATTCAATTTTTAAATTCATCGGCCCCATAGGTCCGGGAATACTCAAACTATTAATTTTAATAACTGAATCACTTAATATTATTTTAACAGATCCCTGCTGAGGCAAACCGCTCTGCCTGTCAAGAGTCAAATCAATATTACCGTTTATATTAATTAATGCTTCGATTTCTTTAGTTATGTATTTTAAAGAATCAAACTGAAAATCAGATTTTAATCTGTTTTTCAAAAATAATGTTACCGGGTTAAGAGCGATGTTAAGTATTGCATTTTTACATGATAATTCATTGCTGTTGTTAAATACAATATTCAGATTATCAATGTATGTTTCGCCAAAAATACTGAAATCAAAACCGGGAATATCTATAGATCTGAATGTTTTACCTTCATATTCATAAATCTTTTTTTTGATAAGAAAATCATAAGGAAAAGTCAGAATTAAAAAAACAATAAAAAACAGAATAGAAAGTAAAAAATATTTTCCTGAATGGGGGAGATTGTAAATAGTTTTAAAATGCTCCTTAATCCCGGAAGGTAGTAATTTAATTGATGACACTATAGATTTAATATTTATTTTCATTTATCTCTATCTCTTGCTTAAACTGACGATTGTTATCACAGAATCATATCTGCTTCTCTCTTTAATACCGGAATAAATAACCAGACTCTCAATTTTCAGCGGCACATTTGAACGCTCAATACGGTTAATCATTTCCAGAAGAGCTTTAATTGGTACACCTTCAAATTTAACTTCTGTGGTAATTTTCTGAATTTCATTCTGGATAATCCCCGGCTTTTCATTCAGGTATACTTTATTACTGCTGATATTAAGGCTTGAAGCTATCCCGTCAATCATTGAGCCTATTCCGCTGCTTTGAGAAGCGACTGCATTAAGTTTACTTTTGTCAGACACTATCTCTCTGTATTCAGCATAAATCTCATCCAGTTTTCCTATCTTCAATCTGTTTCTATTATAGATATCATCCGAATTTTTTTTAAATTCTACTATAGGGGATATAATAAAGTAATAACAAATTCCTGTTACAAGAATACCGGCAAGAATGAATAACAGTTTTTTCTCTCTATCGTTAAGAATAATCATAATTTCACTCTCAAATCTTCTGCTTTATAGTTAGTGTAAAAAGACTCCGGCTGCTGCTTGTGTCCCTGATATTTACTGTAACACTTTCAAATTTATCAGTGCTTAAAAGATTTTTTTTCAACTCTTCAAGATCTCCAGATAATCTGGTTTCACCTTCAATAGTCATGCTTTTGCCGTCATAGGTTATTTTTTTAACATCAAAACCTTCAGCATCATTTAAACTCTTCACTACAATATCAAGTGCAGGTATAAACCGGTTCTGATCTCCCAGCATTTCATTAAGTACAGAATATTCTTTCTTTTCGTTTGCCAGAATACTCATTGCTTCCTTAATCGGATCTTTTGGAACACTTTGTGTATTGAAATACCTTTTAAATTTCTGCTGCATTACTGTTTCTGTATAATTATTACTTTTAACTACAAAGTAGACTGTACTGGAAAAATTAATTATCAAAAACAAAACCGATAAGACTGCAAACACAACAGGAAGATAAAACCTGTTTAGTGCCCCATGAGCTGATACCGGAGAGAAATCACCCTTAAGAAAATTTATCGATGTTGTGCGGTTATTCATATAAACAAGCAGATTCCCGAGACAGACTGAAAATCTGCTTTTCAGATTTATATCATTATATCCGTTTAAAAAGGGCATAAAAACTACAGGCAATCCCGACTCATCGCCAAGCACTCTTGATATCCCTTTAATGTTTGAACCGCCGCCTGTAATAATAATTCTGCTGAAAATAGAATAATCAGTATGCCCACCGCTGGCTTTTATGGTAAAAGCGATACTATCGAGTATATCTGAAACCAGTCTCTCCGCTTCATTAAAAATTATCTTCAATTTAGGTTTAGTTATATTTAATTTTTTATAATTTTCATTTTTCAGATTTGAATCAAATGATGTCAAATCCAGATCAAGGGACACAAATATTTTTTCTGCTTCAGCAAGAGTGATGCTGAAAACTTCAGCAATTTTCTCTATCAGTAGTCCCATACCGAAGGAGATCCCTCTCGTATAAATTAATTCACTGTTTTTAACAAGATTAACTACTGTTTTAGTATAACCTATATCTATCTGTAAAACCGTTTCATTATTGACCGAATTGAAATACTCATAACACCTTAATAATGAATTCGATTCTATACCGCAAAAAACAGGATTGAGATTAAATTTTTTTAGCACTTCGAGAATACCTGTAAGATATTCCTTATTTACAGCTGCAAGAATGACACTTCTGCCTTCAGATTCTTCATCAGGTATTATCTGAAAATCCAGTGTAACCATTTCAATTGGATATGGGATATTCTCCTCTGCTTCGAATGGTATGGCCGTGGCAATTTTATTTAAATCGCTGAAAGGGAATGTTATATTACGCAATAACAGACGTTCAGCCGGGATTGACATTACAATCTTAAAGTCATCCAGACTCTCCTTTTCAAGGATGGCATGAAGCGCATTTTCTATCGCAGCTGTATAATCCTGCTTTAGTAAATCCGGATCTATAAATTCAAGACATGTGGAAATAAGTTCAAATTTTTTGAAACCTCTCCTGGCTTTGATAAGCTTAATAGAGGTTGCTCCAATATCTATTGAGGCAATATTATCAAACAATTATATACTCCTG
>PGXT01000197.1 GCA_002839285.1 Spirochaetae bacterium HGW-Spirochaetae-5
TGAGGGCTTAAGCCGGCTAATATCTGTTTAGTATCCATGACTCATTTCTAATTATTGCGTTAAGATACAAAATCCCACATTAATTTAAAACAGAACCATCTGAAATAAAAACAATATCAGAAAAACCGTCATTATTAAGATCAATCAATCTGTAATTGTTACCCCAGTAGGCATTATAGCTCATATTGTATCCAATTGAAGTAAACCCATTTCCATAGGAGTAGTGGATTTCAGTTGTGTAATCACTTCCATCCCAGTATAATGCTATAAGATCGTCCTTTCCATCTCCATTAAAATCTCCAAAATCGTATAAGTAGGGTGCAATCGAAAAGGAAAAGCTAAATGTTGGCAAAAGGGAGTAAGTTGTTTCGCTATTAGGAATTACTATGTAATGAGTTAAGGTATATCCATCCCTTTTCATAATTCCCATTCTTGAGGAGCCAGTGAAATAACCGAGACGGTATTCAAAATTACCAACTCCCTCTAAAGTCTTCCTATTACTGATATTTAGTAGATTATATATATTACTGCTTCCAGCACAATATTTTCGCATTTCACCCTCCTTTGTTATCACATCATAGAAACCATCTCCATCAAAATCTCCAACAAAAGAAATAGTGCCAGTCAAATATGATCCGATTTTCACGAAACCATGTGTGTATAACTTGTATAGACCAACTTGTCCGCTAGCATTTTCAGCCAGTATTTCGTCCTTTCCATCACCATCAAAGTCTCCTGACAATAGCTTTGTTGGACTAAAATTGTCAAGTTCATATACTGTTACGTTATTCTGGCCATTGTTTATTAATGCTTTCAATGTGTTTCCTCCAGGTGATGCCTCGATAATATCTGCCCTGCCATCGCCATTCACATCAGCAGTAATTTTTAGCTTAGGATAACCTGGAAAAGGAATGTTATCTTCAATTAATATTTGTTTTGCTGCTGCATCATCAGCAATATTATAATTCCACACAAAAGTTGTAGGATTATAACAAATTGATTCGTCCCCACTTACCAATTTCACCTCACTTAGGTACTCATTTCCATGCACACCACCTGTAGTATAATCTATAAAATACTTACGTATTAAGTCGCTCGTCCCATATTTGACATTTATAGCAATAAGTCTTTTGCGGACATCGTATCTATAAGCATTTTCGCCATGACTCAAAAAAGTTGACAAATGAAATGCATTATTGGTAATGTTTTTATATTCAAATTCGACAGTATAAAACTGGCTATTTATGGCTCCGGCTGCATCATTCTTCGAATACTCAATTTTTCTCAAATATATTTCACCATAATTAGGATCCCTTTCATAATAGTAAAGTATCATATTTCCCGATAAATCTACGACTTTATCCAAGTGCCAACGGACAGGATGTGCATCATATATCCCATAAAACTGTCTAGAGGCAGATCCATCTGTTGCACCATAGTATTTTTTATAGCCTGATTTGGTTTCAACAACAAAATATGTATTGGATCTCCTTTCATCTTTTCCAAAACCGTTGGCAGTTATTCTCGACACTTCATCAATTTCAGTCCTATATATATTTGAATTTGGTATATTAATCAGCCTCATGCCATCCAAGGCATAGCCATCATTAATAAAATCTACACTTCCAACAGTTCCATCATAATACTGCGACTCCGCAACCCTTGAAATGTAGGACCAACCACTCAGTCCCCAACCTTTACCAAGAATGCCATCACCAGCAGAACTGTTATATTGTAGCGATAGTTGCGGTGTCATCCCGCCGCGCCCTTCGGGTAGCTCAATCGGTATGGTGTAAACAGCAGCCCCTGTGGGCGAAACACTTAGCTCACCGGGAAGACTGCCAGGCACCACGGTTTGGGCTTGGAGTGCCGGAACAAATAAAAATATTGTTGCTGTAAATATCAGTTGTAAGTATTGCTTTTTCATGATTTTTATTTTTTTAAGATTTTCCATTGTTCTGTCTTTTCATTTTTATGCACAAGCAGCAAGTACAATCCCGGACTTAGGTGCCCTACTGCCAGCTTATTGTTTGAGGCTTCGAGTCGACCGATCTCAAGCAAAACCCCTTTAGTGTTATAAAGCCGATATTCAGCTGATAATAGCTCAGTTGCGGGCAAAACAACATGCAATATATCGCCGACCGGATTGGGATATACCTTCACAAGTCCTGTTTCGGTCAGCATCTCATCATTGATTTGCTTGCTTTCATCCACCAGAGTGTCCGATAGGTTCAACTCACTGCTTTTTTGTACCACAATCATTCTCGATATGCGGTTGCCCGCATTATCATAGCCATACTGGATACTTTGTGCTTTTACTGTTTGTTTCACAACAACAAGCAAAATCAGGCAAAAAATAAATTTTAATGTTTTCATAATGTAGGCTTTTTGTTAAATAAAAATTTCGGTAAATGTAAACTGCATCGATCCTAATATGTTATGCATCAAATACATAGATTATGTATGCCTTGCATAGATTATGTATAATTTGCATAACAATTTTAAGTTTGTCATTCCACAGAACATGTTATTGTTCCATGACCAAAACTTGACTATTCAAAAAGTTTTATTTTTGCACCTTGATTTTGTGAAACAACCACCAAAGGATCAATTAATTATGAAAAACAAGAACCTTAGAAAAACCCGCGAACGCTTTAACTATTCACAGGAATATGTTGCCGGACAACTCGGTATAAGCCAAAGTAATTATAGCCGTATTGAGAACGGAAGTATTAAGTTGGATATAGGACGTTTGACTAAACTCGCCAAACTTTACCAACTCGAGCTTCACACACTTCTGGTATGTAATGAGCAACAGGAGAAGAAGTGTCAGCACCTCAATGAGTGTCATCCAAGCCCGAATAACCTACCCGAACACCCTTCTGCCATGATGTGCATCCGAAGAATAGAACAAATCGAGAAAATACTTGGTAATTTGCAACTTAGCAGAATATAATGTTTTAATAAGCTAAGGTTGGGTTTTTCCTTTATTGAATTTAATGGTTCTGTTTAAAAATATTGTAAGTTAATCAATTTTTTGTACCGTAATTGAATTTCTCTATAGTTTTCTAATGTTTCAGAATTATCAGCAACAGCTTTAATCAAATTATCAAAAGGATTTGCTGATTTTTTGATGCT
>PGXT01000198.1 GCA_002839285.1 Spirochaetae bacterium HGW-Spirochaetae-5
TAATTGAACTTCTACGGAGTAAACTTAAATAATGAAAAAGATAAACGATACAAAGATATATCTCTCTATTATAATTGCACCTCTGATTATTGCCGTTCTCATTGGAAGTATCTCTTTATACTCAAAGCTTGTTGTTGAAAAAAAAGCCGCGTCGCTTATAGCATCTGAATCCACGATGAAAGAGGGCTACCTTTTACTGAGGGAACCACAGCTGTTCGGAGGATATAAGTACTGGGATTCAGACGGAATGGCTGTAAAAAATTCACTGAGATATTTCGACAGCAGAATCGCAGGTGGCGGCGAGATAAAACCCGATGAAAAGATATATCTGCAGCTTATACTTAACAGAAGAGTATCGGGATCGGAACTTGGAATCAAATCAGCTGTTTTTCTTCTGGTTATTTCTCTTACAGGCTTTATTGCATTAATTATCGAAAGAAAAAAAAATAGAAATATCTGACACCTGCTGGAAGGTTTACAATGAAATTATTCTTTTTCAAAGATACTCTGAAAAAAACAGCAGGTATTATTGTAATCTCTGCAGGGGCTCTTCTTATGTTTGTCGCGATCTTTGGTGTTGTCACCGGCTACGATAAAGGGAACAGCGAGGATGTCCGGATCGGTTATCTTACCGGGGGGTTATCTCTTGCAATGATTATTCCCGGATTTAGACTCTATCTTTCAGGTGTTAAGCTTTCAAAACTTGAAGAGAGACTGAAACAGCTTGCCGCGATTATAAAAACATACCGTAGAATAAGCCTGACCGAAATTGCCGGTAAACTCGGAATTAAATCCGATGAAGCTGAAAAGCTTCTTAACACTGCCGTTGACCTTAATCTCATAAAGGGTCACATGGACAGAACTACCGGAGAATTTTTCATTTCGGAATCTCTCGATGAGATAAAAAAAATATCATTCTGCCCCAACTGCGGCACTTCTTTAAGCCAGGTGATTCATACAGGTGAAACGGCCAAATGCCCCTCATGCGGCAGTTTTTTTCACTGAAGCACCTCTCTTCCGATGGGATGATAAAATATTATTTATTTGACTTTTACTTAAGTGATCATTTATAATCACTTAAAAATAATTCCGGAAAATTAATCTAACAATGAAAAAAAGAATACTCCTTATCGATGATGAAGCGCCTGTAAGAGATTTCATGAAGAAGATCCTTATAAGAACGGGATATCTTGTATTTACAGCTTCCGACGGTAAAGAAGCCATTGATATGCTTGAAAATCTTTATGTCGATCTCATCATACTGGATATGCATATGCCCAACATGAACGGGCTTGATGTGCTAAGACATATACGCAAGCATGAGCTTACGAATAAGCCTGTTCTTATGGTTTCGGGATATCACGACGCCGATCTTAGAATCGAAAGCTACAGACTTGGCGCTTACGATTTCATTACCAAACCTGAACAGACCGAGGTTATGCTGAAGAGAATTGAAAACGGTATAAAAATCGGTGAGATTCTGGACTTCAATGAGTTTATGAAAGTTGAACTCTTTATGGCAAAAAAACTTCAGAAGTATATATTTCCCGAACCTGAATATATATCCGACGATATTGATATCTACTCGTGGAATCTCCCTCTCTCCGATATCGGCGGAGATCTGTACGACTATATCCATTTAAGAAACGACAGTATGCTTATTTTTGTTGCAGATGTTTCGGGACACAGCATTTCGGCCTCAATGTTTACAGCAATTGTAAAGATGGTTTTCCGGAACGCTATTAAAAACTCCGAAGATCCCGGTGATATAATGACAATTGTCAATCACGAGCTTTCCGCCAATCTCCCTGTTGAATCCTTTGTTACAATGTTCTGCTGCCTCGTTGACAGTAAAACCGGTGATATTAAGTATTCAAACGCCGGGCACCCTAAGCCGCGTATTATAGGTAAAAATCATACGGTTGAACTTGAAGAGAATGACCCCTTTCTCGGCCCGATCAAGGATATGAAGTATTCCACATTTAAAGCAAAACTCAATAAAGATGAGAGCCTGTTTATATATACAGACGGTCTTCTTGATATTATTGACGATGAGTATCACCAGGTTAACCTTGAAAGGTTTGCCGGCATACTCACAGAGAAAGACGCCATTGACCGTGAAACCTTCAATGAATTCACCGCAAATATATCCAACGAAAAGCTTATACGGTCTGACGACTGCACAGTTATGGTTATACGGAAAAAATAGTGGATCTGAAGATTGTTGTTGTTTCAGATACTCACGGCAGCACCGATCTGCTCGGCAGAGTGATTGATGAGTGCTCACCTTTTGATGTAATAGTTCACTGCGGAGACGGAGTAAAGGATATATGCAGCGCCGCTGTTCCCCGTGAAAGTATTGTGTTTATGGTTTCGGGCAACACAGATATTTATTCAAACTGTGACGCGGAGAATATTCTTACAGAAGAGATTTCGGACAAAAGAGTAATGATTACACATGGTCACCAGTTTAATGTTAAGGGCGGATTTTCGGAACTAACCCGTATTGCCGGAAGATTTAAAGCTGATGTTGTATTATTCGGGCACACGCACGAACAGTTTCTACGGCATGGCAGCCCTCTTTTATTTAATCCGGGAAATCTTTCCGGAGGGAACTACGGTATAATTCACGCCTCAGATGATAAAGAATGGATATTTGAGCACAAAAAAATAATAAAGGGGTAACAGAACCCGATTATAACGGGTATATCAGCCGTGCCATGCACGGCTGATATACTCCATATGCGGTTTCTGCTTATTATTTCTGTTTTTTAAGTGTTACTTCGCCAAGCTTTTCCTGAAGTTCAGGGTCTTTCTGTACTTTATCATAAAACTCTTTATACTGCGCGTATGTATAACCATATTTGGCAGTAACCGATTCAACTCTGGCCGGATCGAGTTCGGGATCAGGTATCTCGATCTCACCCTCTATCTTTGCATAATCTTCAATAGTCATTGTTTTGTTTTTTGAACCGCACCCTGATGCTAAAGAGAGGGCAATCATTAAGACCAGTAATAAATTCCAGAAACGCATAAATCCTCCTAAAACTTCTTTTTTGTGACCGCAGAAGACCCGCGGCAGATTTAAAAAAAGGGCTTAATCCCTA
>PGXT01000199.1 GCA_002839285.1 Spirochaetae bacterium HGW-Spirochaetae-5
TTCAGCATTTTTCCGGTAATGAACTTTCTGAAGTATGCGGAGAGTTAAAAAGAACAGATGTTAAAAAATATGGTTCTACTTCACTTTCTATATATCGCCATGGTGTTTAATCCAGTCGCGCAAAATGGGGTGCCTTTTGGTGTTTATTCATTTTATCTCACAGATTTCGCAAGATGGTGCTATCTTTAACTGTTCCTTGCTTGCTTTTTCTGTTTGTAAACTTACAGCTTTTTCTCTCAGTACAAGTTTACCTGCTATGTGCTATTGAAAACTATATCCCGGTTGGTGAGCCTGCCGAATCACGCCCGCTGCGACCTGCGCTTTTACTTTTTATACTTTAGAGATAAAGGCAAAAATTTCTGAATCACGGATTGTCGCCGATTACCCAGATTTCACGGATTAAGATTGAGGATCGAATAATCTGCAGTTAAAGAATATGCTGTGGTAACAGAAGTTCAGACATTTTCCTGTAAATTTAAGAAAAAACCAGTTTAAAATTACAATAAAAAATCAAACATCACAAAATCCGTGTAATCCTTTAATCTGTGACAATCCGTGATTCAGACAATTTCTTAGATAAATATTCTTGACATAGTGTCGAAAATTGAGTTTATTAAATTATTAAAGAAGATGATTAACCGGGAGAGCAAAGTGAAAATAGTAACTCTTGAATTCAAGAATGATACCGATCTTGACCTTTTAGTTACTCTAACCAGAAGACTTGATGGTGAAATTATAAATATTGAACAGATAAACAGAGAGCCCGGGCGCGGACCTGTATACTGGCTTGAGGAACTTGCAAAAAAAGGTGGGATTAAAGATTTTCCCGACCCTTCAAAATGGCAGAAAGAGCAGAGAATCGATAAAAAACTGCTAAGCAGATAATAAAATGATTTTAGACAGCAATATTATTATCTATTCCGTAATGCCTGATAGTTTTAAAATAAGGGATTTTCTGAAGAATGCAGAATCAGAATTACATGTTTCAGCAATTTCAAAAATAGAAGTATTAGGCTACCATAAACTTACTACTGAAGAAAAGCTGTTGTTTGAAAGTTTTTTTAATTCAATCAGCATTATTCAAGTTACTAACGCGGTTATAGACAGGGCAATTGAAATCAGGCAGAAAAGAAATGTTTCTTTAGGGGATAGCATTATTGCCGCTTCGGCACTGGTTAATCATAAAAAAATTTTTACAAACAATGAAGATGATTTTTATGGAATTTCAGGTATTGAAATTATCACAATGAAGTCGATTTTAAGCTCATAGCAGATGTATAAATTGCAAGTTTCTTGTCTATGAGGAAAAAATTAATTTAAACAGTTCGTATTGAAGAAATATTGTCAGGAAAGATATAGTAATGGTTTTCCGATAAGCTTCAACTTCAGAGAGCTGAGTCTAAATTTTAGGTGAGTTATCGAAGATTCCTATATAGAAAATGGTGAATTATTATTAAAAGCTCTTAACCATATATAAATACTGTATCTTAAAAGATATTTGATGCACGCCGGACTGAGCATAATACGTTTATTGAATAATATTTATATTGACTAATTTTTATCGAAATTTTTTAATTTAAAAAAAAACAGTAAAGAGGGTTTACATGAAAAAAAGTTTTATTATTAAAATATTATTAGTCTTAATGTTTGCAGCAACTGCACCACTATCACTTTTTGCAGCAGCAGAAACACATGACGGTTTTTATTTTAATTTAATGTTAGGCGGTGGTTATGACCAGTCAACAATTCAATATTCTGATTCAAGCGATGTAGATTATTCAGGTCTGGGTACAATGTTCAAGATTAAACTCGGCGGTGCACCTGTAGAGGATTTTATACTATATGGAGTATTTGGTTATTATGATCTGGAAGGTCCGAAAGTAACAGTTGGATCTGAATCAGCAACCTTTAATAATCTATATTTAGTATATGCTGAACTTGGTGGAGGTTTCTGCTATTACTTTATGCCTGATAATTATTTTGTTTCAACTGAATTAACAGTTACATCGCTTACTGTTGGAAATGATGATGCAGTCAATGAGAATGATAAATCAAATGGATCTGACATCGGATGGGCATTAACGTTATCTCTTGGTAAAGAATGGTGGGTTTCAGATAATTGGGGTGTTGGAGTAGCTGTTGTTGCAACTGTCGGTTCTGTTGCTGCCGGAGAAGGTATTGTAAATGAAGAAAATAAAAACGATAAAATTTTGCATACATATTTAGGTGTTGCATTTACCGCTACGTATAATTAAAATCATGTTTCCGGTAGATACGGATCTACCGGAAACAAATTAATAACTAAGATGTTTTCATAAGTAGAAATTAAATGAGCCTTTTCGAACACTCTATCAATACTAATTTAGAAACTAAAAAACCAACCACATAATAAAATCACAACCACAATTACATGTTTCACATATAGATTTATCCCCAGTATCATTTATCAATATATTTTCAGTAAGACTGGAGCAATCTGAACATCTTCATTCATTCAACCCAATAGTATCAGCCTCAATACTGTTTTATAAGCAATAATTATTAGAGTAAAATGAAGATTTTGTTTAAATAGACTGCTGCGACTACAGTTGGCTTTATCAACTATTAAAAATCTGTAATAGTAAAAGTAAAATTTAATTTGAAAAAGTCATATTGAATACTTTTTGTCAAGAATGATACTGATTCGTTCTATCGATGATATTCATTATAATCCTTAACCACTGAGGGCTGTGTCTAAACTCTCTGTGTGCTATCAAAAAATCCTGTATAGATACATCCTTCCCATATACACCGATTACCGAAGGTGAAGAGAACGGGGGCTCTGACCCCTTAAAAAAATTTACTTTATAAAAGTAATCTTCATCTCCTGAATTGCTGATACCGCTCTGAGATAATCTATCGGCATCTCTGTCATAAGATTGTGGTATGCCAGGGCTATGTATCTGTTGGGGTGAAAGTCCTGTGGTCTTGTCGCATCAACCAGAATCCATCTGCCGTTTGTTAATGCCTCAACCCACATGTGATATACGAAGACATCTTTTTCTCCGGAAAAATCTTCACTTAAAATTACCCCCATTACCGCCCTTGAAGGGATACCCAGAGTC